>JAPUGI010000337.1 GCA_027292925.1 Gammaproteobacteria bacterium | reverse complement strand
GCTTCTCGTTTGAACTCGTCTGAATACTTCCTGCGTTTTGACATAACACTCCTCCACGCCCATTATCGGGCTTTTCAGAAGTGTCCGTTTTATCGGGGTAGAACCCTTCAATAATCTGTAAAAAGTTCGTAGGGTCTATTAAACCATTCTAACTAGATAATAATTAAGTGTTTATTTTCTAATTCGAGTCCGGCCCCGGGCACCACTTATAAATCAATCATTTATACTTATACGGCGTGCAGTTATCTGGAAGAGGTCTAGCCCGCATATTGCACGAAGGCGGTTGATTGATTGGCGAATTGTAAACAATTTGAATGAGTTATGGCTTGAATGATTGTCATGCGAAAATACAGTTTTGCCAGCTATACTGCAAATTCCGGATCCTTCTTACAATATGCGGGGCTAGTCCTCTGATTTCGGCTGAATGGGCCTCTGATACCGGTTTACGAAGGTAATCGAAGACGGTTTCACCGTAAATGCGTGGTCCTGAAGCCCTTCATTGTTTGCGTAATTTGGCTGGAATTTCCCGGTATGGTCCCGCGTCAAAGGTTCCCGTGTCTAAGGCGATCCCCAGTGCTCTTTCCCGTTCGATCTGTGCTTTCGAGCGACAAACCGTGATAGGGAGATGGCTCCCCGTAGGAACCTCTCTGGAACAATGTATTGGTAGCTTGTCAACGTCTATTTTCGTTAGCTTGTCGACTGATGGGCTAGTGGCGCAATTACTCAGAAAACAGACAGCAGATACTAGAAAAAGCATTCTAATCATTTCAGACCACCTACGAACTAAGGAGTAAGATTATTTTTATCACCTCATCTTATAGAAAATTGCAGCAAAATAATACATGCGGGAGACTGATTTAATCGGTTTCACGCAAAATTTGCACCCTTGACTGAATTCATCCCTGCAACGGAGTTGTAGCTTGGTCGAATTAAAACTCGTCAAGGCTATGCGAGTAGATTATAAATCTGCTGCCAATCGGGGGCCGTGGAAATAGACAGAGAATTACACAATGTGTTTATTGCATTTTGCGCAATTTCTTGTGTAGTCTTGCCATCGTGTGTGTAGTAGTTTTGAAGAAGTTCAGCCGTCTCCATCTTGATACGATCATCTACGTCAAAATATTCTTTTAAGACCCTTGCGACTGCGTCCGGGTCTTCATGAATTATTGACAAACTCTGTTTCAGTATATTCACCAGGGTTCTAATCAGCTCTGTTTCTTTTTCCATATATGACTGGTCAACAGCGAGGCCTGTTGTAGGAATTCTGATTTCATCACCAAAAAAACACAGCATGTTCTTGCCGGTCTGCACGATTTTCGCAGGTGCAATGGCGGAACTAATCACAGCAGCATCGACATGACCACTTGCCAGCAATCCAAATCTGGCGACATCATCCCGAGCAGGTAACAGGACGACATCCTGTTCTACATTTATGCCGGACTTTCTGAGAATAATATTTGCCAGATGGTATGGCGGCGCAAGGGCAGGGAAGGTGGCTATTCTCGATTTAGCTAACTCTCCGATACTTTTAATCTTGTTATTGGAATATATCCAGAACATCGGTTTGTCCGTCGCAACGAATAATATCCTCTGCGGGATACCCCTTAATGCGCTGCCCAGTGCCGCACCGCAACTCACCTGACTTACATGCGAGGGTAATTCGGTCTCGGCAACAAAGGTTATATCGATCAATTCAACATCAATATTCTCGCGTTTATAGAGACCCGCATTGACGGCAACAAAATGGCACAGCAATTCATGAGGGTCGAAAGCTTTAAAACCTACTTGTATCGTTGCCATCATCAATTACCTTATCTGCTACTTAAGATGCGGCATAACCTGCTCGGCCAGTATTTTTATCATTGCGCCGGGATTTTTTGTCGCAATTGGCAAGACGAAATTTTCCACACCCAGTTCTATCAACTCCCTGAAACGTGGTACGGCTTCATCAGGGGTACCGGCAATCGCCACCGCATCCAGAATTCGATCGGTGATGAGTTCTGCCTGTCTGGCATCCATACTGCCATGCTGTTGATAATCATATTCTTCTTTCATGATGCGAAGATCTTCCCACAGCGCTTCGGGTATATCTTCTTTGGGGATTGCGGCATAAATAGTGCCCGCCGCCACTGAAGCATAACCCCTGGCCTCGGTGCGGACCTGTTCCCGGTCTTCTGCTACAGCACAGGCCAATCGTTGGTAGAGCTTGATTTTCGCTGCTTCCCGACCCGCCTGTTTAGCCCCAATCTCAATGTTTTTTCTGGCATAGCGTACCAGGGTTGGATCAGAGCCCACCTGGAATAGCACACCATCTGCGATACGTCCGGCGAGTTGCAAGGATTTTGGACCGGTGCAGGCGATCACCACGGGCACTTTTCTTGGCGGCCAGCTTACCTTGATATCGGTGCCGTCAAAGTGGGCAGTTTCTCCTGCCATTAAGGTTCGTAATACAGCAATGACTTCCTCCAGTCTTTTTAATTTCGCAGGTTTTTGTCCGATGGTATAGACAGCACTGTCTCCAATACCGATGCCAAGCACCGCCCGTCCGCCGGAGAGTTCATCGAGTGTAGCAAAACTGTGTGCCAGCACCGCCGGATGCCTTGTCGATACATTGGTAACACCGGTAGCCAGCTCCATCTGCTTAGTACGATCGGCAAACAGAGTCAGTGCCATAAAGGCATCGCGAAACACGGATTGAGAATCTGCGACCCACACACCGCCAAACCCCAACTCATCGGCGAGCGCGATCCAGTCAACGAAATCAGTCAAGGGGCGGTTCGGGAGTATTCCTATGTGAAATGAAACAGCCATAAAGCGGGTCCCCGGTTAAATTTAAAAGTATCTTCTTGCTGTATTCATGACTCCATCCTCTCAAATTTTGGAGTCTCCAGTAAAGTCGGGATGGTGCAAAATCAATTGAAGATGGATAAGGAGAATTAGTGCCGGATTGTGTCTATAATAAATATGGGTCATCCAACCAGGGAGCAATAAGGCGCTTCCACAAACAAAAGGAGAAACATATGTTTTCGCACAAAATGAGATTCTGCACCGCTCTTTGTTTCGTGGTCGTTCTTCTTTTCGGAGCACCGGTAGTGGTAGCTCAAACCAGCGAAGAGGAAGTACAACCGTCCCTGTACAATCGGCTAGGTGGCCTGGCTCCAATTTCAGTCGTAGTCAGTGATTTCATCGATGTCGTCGTGCCAGACCCCTTCCTCAATGAAAATCCTGCGGTCAATGCGTCGAGGGCTCATGTGCCGGCTCCGTATCTGCAGTACCACTTGACGGCAATGGTGTGCCAAGCCACTGGCGGCCCGTGTCCGTACCACGGTCGTGGGATGAGTGAGACTCACGCTCAACTAAATATAACGGAGCAAGAGTGGGATCGAATGGTCACCCTATTCAAGGAAGTTCTCGCAAAGCATAACATCCCAGCGATGGAGACTCAGGAACTTCTTGACATTGTCGGCTCGACGAAAGCTGATATCGTAATTGTCGGGAGTGGCGAATGAATCGGGCGTCCAGCTAACAATGGCAGACCGCGGACGGCGTTTGCGCACCACCGCTGATGTCGGTCGTAAGCAATCGGAAGGAGTCCATCCAACTGCTTACGACCCAATCGCGGTGTTAGTTGTTCACTTTTTTCTAGCCCTTGCTTTCCCGACGCGTCTTGAAGGCGGCTAATTGTTCTGGTGTTGCCTCTTTCTGGTAGCGCTTTTTCCACTCGTTGTAGGACATGCCGTAAATCCGCTCCCTTGCCTCGCCCATGGAGACATCGAGCCCGGCATCATCGGCGGCAGCCTTGTACCATTTAGAAAGACAATTCCGGCAGAAATCCGCGAGGATCATGAGATCGATGTTCTGCACGTCGGTGTTCATCGCAAGATGGTCGAGAAATCGACGAAAAGCTGCGGCGTCGAGCCGGTCCTGATCTGCAATATTGAGGTCTTTGTGATCCGACATGATTACTCTTCCTAAATTTTGCCTACAAGTTACTTCCCGCATTAACCGGTCCAGCTGTTGAATAGTAACCCATGATACTGAAGGTACTGGATGTCACGCGTCTTGGGCATCAGATTTGCGCACCATGAGAACATACCAGGTACAACCAATCGCAATGAAAATCAGACCGAAAACGACAGCATCGGGTTGTTCCATGCCCAAAACAACGATGAAAATGGCGGAAAACGCAATATAGCAAATACAGATAAAACGAAGTGCAAACATGCCCAGCTTGAATGGCGAAGCCGCGTAGACTTCCGGCATTTTGCTTGGCAATTTCAGCAGCGCAATGCCGGTCATAATCTGCATGACCATCAGAGCCAACACTGCAATCTGCGCGTACTGGACGATGCCACCACCTGCTAAAGTTCCTACCAGTGACAGTGCGCCGACCACTAGAACGGCCCGCCCCGGCGACTTGAACTTAGGGTGGATAGCGGCGAAATAGCTTGGAAACAGGCCGGACTTGGCGCCTTTGTAAAAGTCACGGCTCAAGCCCATCATAATGCCGTTGACCGAAGTGGCGGCGGCGAACAAAGCACCGACGGCGATAAACGTCACTAGCCAGCCGGGCATGAAATCCTGCGAGGCGGTCACCACTGCCATCTTGTTGGACTCTATGGCCTCCCAATGCAGGGTACTGGTCAGCGCCAGTGGCACCAGCGTGTAAAGCAGGATAATCACGGTAAAACTGAGAAAAATAGCCAGCGGAATGGTTCGGCCAGGGTTTTAATTTCGCCGGCCACTTCGGCGATGATGAAAACGCCAGCGTAGGAAAAATAGGCGGTCATCGCGGCCACCACGATTGGAGACCACCCGCGTGGAATCAGTGGTTTCATCAAAGCAGGATCGGCATGGGTCAGGCCACCGATGCCGAAAATCAACAGCGCCAGGATGAAACCAATCACCATCAGGTTCTGAAACCCACTGGCCACCTCCATGCCAAGGTAGTTGATCAAGATGATCAATGCGATCACGGTCATCGCCACGATCCCGCTGTCCAGCCCGGAATAGAAATGCGAAAAATAGTCCGCGAACCCGAAAGCAACCAAGGGGGTGACTAAGGCGGCCATCGACACCATTAGCCACAGATAGAGAAAACCGAGCATTGGCGACAGTACGTCGCGAATGATCAGGTAGAGACTGCCGCTAGCCGGAATGGCGCTGCCAATCACTGCCATTACGAAGCAGGCAAGCACGGCTGGAACCGCGGCCATCAGGTAGGCAATGTAGATCGCCGGCCCCGCCTCCACCGCCAGGTTGCCTGGCAGAATAAAGATCGTGGCGCCGATGACGTAGCCGATGATCAGAAAGACCGCCGCGGGCAGGTTGATGGTGCGGGAGAGGGTTGCTTGTGTCATGACGAGGAACTCGTTGTCGCAATGGGAACGAATTGATGTGCTGGTGGCTAACGCCGGCCTACAGATTGCTTACCCATCATTTTTTCCAACTCTATTTATTCCTGTTTATAGACAATGCCGTCTTTCATGACGAATTTCATATCCTGCATCAAGGTAATATCCTTGAGAGGATCTCCTTGTACCGCTACCAGGTCTGCCAGCTTGCCAATCTCAATGCTGCCCAGTCGATCATCAATGTTGAGTAGTTTTGCAGGTTCAATGGTCGCGCTTTTTATTACCACCATGGGTGGGATGCCCGCGTTAACCATGTATTCAAATTCACGACCATTGAGTCCATGGGGGAATACACCGGCATCAGTACCGACTACGATCCACAGGCCCTT
>JAPUGI010000336.1 GCA_027292925.1 Gammaproteobacteria bacterium | reverse complement strand
CATTAATCACGTCATCGGTCCTGCCCATAATGAACAGATAACCATCCTCATCGAAATACCCACCGTCGCCAGTTAAATAGTAACCATCGTGGTGCACAAGATAAGCATCCGTGTAGCGCTGATGATCTCCCCAGACTGTTGGCAGCCAGCCGGGAGGCAAAGGTAGCTTGATCACAACATCGCCTTCCTCATTGGCATCAAGGCGATGATGTTCTGGAGATAAGATCTGTATGTCATGTCCAGGAACAGGCAGACAGGCTGAACCTGCTTTACATTCATGGGGTTCAATGCCCATAGGATTACCTGCAATGGGCCAGCCGGACTCGGTTTGCCACCAGTGATCTACCACTGGAATCTTCAAGATGTCGCATAGCCAGTGATAAGTCGATGGATCCGTCCTTTCACCTGCAACGAACAGGGTTTTCAATGATGATAAATCATATTGCCCAAGTAATTGACTCGAAGGGTCTTCCTTGCGGATCGCACGGAATGCAGTGGGGGCGGTGAAAAAAACATTAACCTTATGATCGGAGATGACCCGCCAAAAAGTCCCCGCATCAGGGGTTCTTACAGGTTTTCCTTCAAACAGGATGGTGGTACAACCAGCAAACAAGGGTGCGTATACTATATAAGAATGCCCGACTACCC
The DNA here is from genome assembly GCA_027292925.1 of Gammaproteobacteria bacterium. GTDB lineage: Bacteria > Pseudomonadota > Gammaproteobacteria > Pseudomonadales > Azotimanducaceae. The sequence continues at coordinate 10,472 of JAPUGI010000336.1, read as the reverse complement.
AGCCAACATCAGAGGCCGCCCAGTAAACTTCTCCAGGACCCACATCATAGATGGCTGCCATACTGTAGAGCAGTGCCGTGGCATGGCCACCATTGTCGCGGACAACACCTTTGGGTTTCCCGGTAGTCCCCGACGTATAAAGTATATAGAGCGGATCGCATGACTTTACCGGGATCCAGTCCACGGGTTCTGCTGCGGCCATGCATTCCTGCCAATCGAGATCCTTGTCTCCCATTCGTGCCTGGCATTGCTCTCTTTGGTAGACCACACAATGCTCGATCTGGTGCTGCGCCAGGGACATCGCCTCATCAACCAGCGGTTTGTACTCAATGACATTGGAAAATTCGATACCGCAGGAAGCAGTCAGCAAGACTTTTGGTCTGGCGTCATCGATCCTCGTCGCTAATTCCCTGGCCGCAAACCCGCCAAATACAACGGAGTGAATAGCGCCGATACGCGCGCAGGACAGCATGGAAATGGCAGCCTCAGGAATCATCGGCAGATAGATAATCACCCTATCGCCCTTTGTGACACCAAGGCTCGTCAATACACCAGCAAATCGAGCAACTTCGTTTCGCAGTTCATTAAACGTGTACTTTTGCAGAACGCCGGTCACAGGGGAATCATAAATTAGTGCTGTGTTCTCACCCCTGCCTGCCTCGACGTGGTGATCCAGCGCTAGATAAGATGAATTCAGCTCTCCATCCGGAAACCAGACATCGTTGCCATTGGCATCCTTACCTAAAATGGTCTCCGGTGTTGTTGACCAGGCGACTCGATGCGCCTGCTCACGCCAGAACGATATGGGATCGCTAAGCGACTTCTCGAACTCGGTGCGATAACTCAAAAGCACTTTCTCCATCTGCTGGGTGGAATCAAAACCATACCAGAAATCGGGGCAGTACATGCAGATCCGGTCGCCATAAAAAAGGGACCAAATGGCCCCTTCGTATATGTTAGTTCGGGTTAAAGCCCCTCTGATATAAGTTATCTGCGCCTTTTGCGCTTGCGTTTCATTGATTCAAGTTGCGCTTTGGTTGGCTGCGCTTTCAGCAACTTCTTGTAGGTCTGGGTGCGCTTTGAAATCTTCTTGTGGGAAACGTAGAAATCTACTGCCTTTTGCCAGGCACCTTTCAAACCATGTAAATTTATTGAGACTGTGGTGTTAACGATCTTGCCCACTTTGGAGGACATGATACCAATCTGGAAAACCGGGGTTCTGGTGCCACTTTTCTCAGTCTTCATTCTAAACAGAATGCCACGAACCTTGCCGCCTTTGTCGAACAAGGCGGTTTTAGCCGCTTCTGCTTTCGCCTTAGTTTGTTTTCTTTCAAGTACTACATCACGCGCTTCTGCAGCATTTTTTACCTTGGCTCGTGCAGCTCCGCGAAGACGTTTACCACTTGCTTTGAGTGAAAAATACTCCTGGTAGGTCGTACCCGCGATTTGACGTCTAACTCGAAACCCATGGAAGCGGGTGGTATCAAGTAGTTCTACGCTCATCTCAGTTACCTATATGGGTTAATTGCATGTTGTTATATACGTTGTGCGAGGCTGCTCCTGGCAACCTCACTGTATCTGTTACCGAATCGAACAGGCTAGTGAAAATGGAATCACCGGCGGAATTCAGAGGGGGCAATACTACATTAATTAGCGGCAAAATGAATCTCAATTCCGTGATTTCTCGCAACATTAGCCAGGCACTGACGACACAGCTCCACTCGCAACTAACGACTCTATTTCGCTAATCCCATAACCAGCATCGGCCAGCACCTCGGATGTATCCTCCCCGGCAATCCTGGAGCCATGGGACAGTCCCACTTCTGTCCTGCTGAACCTTGGTGCTGGTGCGGGCTGCAGGACGTTATCGAGTTCAAGAAAAGCGTTGCGGACCTTGTTATGAGGATGGTTTGCGACTTCTTCCAGTGATAGCACCGGTGCAAAACATACATCAGATCCCTCCATAATTTCACACCATTCATGCCGGGTTTTTGATTTGAAAACTTGTGTAATCTTGTCCTTATATTCCGGCCATCGACTCTGGTCCATCTGGGCAGAAAACTCGTCCGGGTCCAGACCTGCCTTCTCCAGCAAGAGCGCATAAAACTGCGGCTCGATAGAACCAACGGATATAAACTTGCCATCGCTGGTTTCGTAGGTGTCATAGAAATGCGCACCTCCGTCAAGCATGTTACTGCCGCGTTCGTGTGTCATCAAACCACTGGCTTGCATTGAGAAGAACATTGCCATCAGGATTGCCGCACCATCCACCATGGCAGTGTCAACTACTTGTCCTTTGCCGGAGTTTCGTGCTTCAAGAATTGCACAAACCAGGCCAAAAGCGAGGACCATACCACCGCCGCCAAAATCACCAACCAGGTTTAGCGGAGGCACGGGCTTTTCACCTTTTGCACCAATCGCATGCAAGGCTCCTGCCAATGATATGTAATTGATATCATGCCCGGCTGCTTGAGACATCGGGCCTTCCTGCCCCCACCCCGTCATACGACCGTAGACCAGTTTCGGGTTCCTGGCGAAGCAATCCTCGGGACCGAGACCAAGCCGTTCCGTCACGCCTGGCCGGAATCCTTCAAACAGCGCGTCCGAACTCTCGCATAACCTAAGAATCACTTCTTTGCCAGATTCACTTTTCAAATCAACTGCAATAGATTTTCGACCTCGAGTTAATACATCACGTCCACGTGAAGATCGACCACCGGTACGGTCTACCCGAATTACTTCAGCCCCCATATCCGCTAACATCATCCCGCAAAATGGTCCGGGTCCGATGCCCGCGAGTTCAATCACTTTTATACCCGTTAGTGGTCCCACCTGGTTACTCCTGCTCAACTTGGATTGACCTATTTAGTCACAATCAAAATTTCGGGGCAACATCCAAGCATTATACCGCTGAGGGCTCTTTATACCGCTGAGGGCTCCAGCTATGATTCGAGGGAACACTGGAAAAGTCCATGAGCGAACTGCTTGAGCATATAGAAATCGAACCTGCAGGTGATGCGACCGCGTCAGTTATCTGGCTGCACGGACTTGGCGCAGATGGTCACGACTTTGAACCCATCGTGCCTGAACTGGACCTCCCGGAATCACTCCAAATCCGTTTTGTATTCCCACATGCGCCTGTTCGGCAAATTACCATTAATGGCGGAGAGGAAATGCGGGCATGGTATGACTTCATTCCACATTCAGAAACTTCCGGTAGCGAAGACATCATCAAATCGGCCGCAGAAGTCCGGCATTTTCTCGACCGGGAAATTGAGCGCGGCATCAAGCCGAGCAGGATAATCCTGGCAGGGTTTTCCCAGGGTGGCGTGATCGCGCTGCACACAGGACTTCGATATGAACACAGATTGGCTGGAATTCTTGCCCTTTCCACCTACCTGCACGACTTCAGCAGCACGGAATGCGAGCTGACCGATGCCAACCTCGCCATTCCCGTGATGATGGCACACGGTACGATGGATCCAATGATTCCCATCATGCGCGCGGCAACATCAAGGGAAAACCTCATCCGCCTTGGCTACGATGTCAGATGGTTCGACTATCACATGGGACACCAGGTTTGTGTCGAGGAAATTGAAGAGACTTCCCGGTTTTTCCAGGAAGTATTGTAGACCATGAAAGAAGTTTTCCCGCTCAAATCAAAATCGTCGGATGCCTGGCTCGATACCGTACTGACTAATTTTGATGCGTTCCTTATCGACCACGCTGCCAACGAGCGTAAAGCTTCATCTATGGCGATGTCGATGGTTGCCCATTACCCTGATAAAAACCGGTTGCTTGAGGTGATGATCGATCTGGCACTGGAAGAGTTGAATCATTTCAGGCAGGTGGTAAAACTGGTTAGAAAACGAGGGTTATTGCTGGCACCGGATGAAAAGGATCCGTATGTAAACCAATTGCGTGGCAGTATCAGACGCGGCAAGCAACATTACTTCCTTGATCGCCTGCTGTCGGCGGCGGTAATCGAAGCTCGCGGTGCTGAAAGGTTCGCGCTAGTGGCAGATCATATTGACAATGAGGAACTCAAGATATTTTACGCTGCGCTGGCGAAATCAGAAGCTGGTCATCATCTTCTTTTTGTTGAATTGGCGAATCACTACTTCAATGTTGACGAGGTAAAAACCCGTCTAAACGATTGGCTGACGATAGAAAAGAAAATTATCGAAGAACTGCCGATCCGTGCACGTCTACACTAGGAGGGTGTCCGAGAATAGCAACCGAGCGAGGACAAGACTGATGCTGACCCGGGATGAGAAAGTGGTCCATAAGTACCTACAGAACTATGCAGAACCTGAATCCAACTCGCTGCCTGAATTACCTCGTTTTGATCATTGCCTGGTCATTCCCGTATTCGATGAAGCCTTCGAAAGCCTGGAGCGTGTCTGGCAAAGGATCAGAGATAACTATCTCGTTATCCTTGTCGCTAACGCTCCACGGAAACAACACGTTGCAACTCTAAGGTTAATGCAGGAAGCGACCAGCCGTGCAACAAATATAACCACATCAGGGCGCTGTACATACCTGAGTGGTACGCCTGATATTCTGCTCGTGGATCGTTGTAGTGTAGGCAATACAATAGCACCCCATCAGGGCGTTGGACTGGCACGTAAAATCGGCGCTGATATTGCATTGAGGCTGATATTCGAAGGCGTCATCAAGTCACTTCGAATCTCCAACACTGACGCCGATTCAGTACTACCCGGGGATTATTTTGCAACTTCGCTGGCGGACAATGATGCAGCCCTGGTCTTTCCATTTTCACACGATTATGAAACGGGTCTGCAGGTTCCGACCTTGCTTTATGAGATATCCATACTCTATTACGCGTGTGGTCTGGATTGGGCCGGATCAGCCTATGGCTACACCTGCCTGGGGTCCACCATGGCTGTCAGCGCTGCTCACTATGCAAAAGTCAGGGGGTTTCCGAGGCGAAATGCTGCCGAAGATTTCTATCTGCTGAACAAGCTGGCAAAGACTGGCGCCATTCGCAGAATATTATCTACGCCGATCGTCCTTAGCGGCAGACTATCGAAACGGGTTCCAGTCGGCACCGGGGCTGGTATCAGCAAAATCGCCGATCTGGATAGTCCTCTTGATGAATATCACTTCTATCATCCTCGCATCTTTGCCTTGCTGAACGAATTTCTGAAGACTCTTGCAACCATATGGGATACGCCAGGCACATTCGCAAGTGCAACACCTGCGGTACAACATTACTGCCAGGCGACCCAGCTGCCTGAGTTCATTGCAAAACAACGCGCACACTACAAACAGGAAATCGTATTCAATAAATTCCTTACGGACTGGTTCGATGGTTTCAGAACCCTCAAATTTGTCCATTTTATGAGAGATCACTATCTGCCTTCAGCTCCCCTTAACAAACTTGGTGAAGCCGAGTTTGTTAATACAGATTTATTGAAGGATCTGTCGGTATTGAAGCAGCAGCTTTCCGGGAGGTTATTCCAACAAGCTCCCGGGTCGGTGGAGTTAAAATAGTTGACTCGAACATGCTAAAATTGTGGTTCTCGAGGGATTTCTCTGCTTTTTGTCGTCTCCCCCTTTACAGAGAATGACGTTTATGGATTCCAGCTGGGTATGTACAAAATTTTTATAGATGGTCAGGCTGGTACCACCGGTTTACAAATTCACCAACAACTGCAGGATCGGGCTGATCTCGAACTCCTGCGCATCAGCGACGCGGACAGAAAAAACATCGATACCAAACGGCAGATCATCATTGAGGCAGATGTAGTCATCCTCTGCCTACCAGATAAAGCGGCCATAGAGACAGTTCAGTTGGCGCCTTTGGACAAAGTCAGGTTTATCGATGCCAGCACCGCCCACAGGACAAACAAGGACTGGGTCTACGGCCTGCCGGAAATGAATGACACACAAAGGTCCCTGATACAATCTGCACGGCTGGTATCAAATCCTGGTTGCTTTCCAACCGGTTTCCTTCTACCGGTCATTCCATTGATCGAGCAGGCATGGTTGAACCCCTCCTCCCGGATAACCTGCAGCGCAATTTCCGGTTACAGTGGTGGTGGTCGAAAGTTGGTTGCGGCATATGAACAGCAAGCGAGGGAGAAACCTGATGAAATCTGGCACTCGAGGCCCTATTCGCTGCAGCTTGCACACAAACATATTGGCGAGATGCAACACTTTGCAAAGCTGGATACTGCGCCTTTATTCCTGCCGAGCGTAGGTCATTTTGCGCAGGGAATGCTGGTCAGCATTGGGCTCTTCAGTGAGTTTTTCTTTTCTGACGTTAATCCGGACCAGGTGTATGAACTGCTCGCCTCCACCTATAGCGATGAACCTTGCATAAATGTATTCGGCCCGAACGATGAATCGCAACTACTGGACGGTTTCCTGGATCCACAAGCCAACAATGGTACAAACTCCCTGGACATTTTTGTGTTTGGACATGCGGAACAAATCCTGCTGGTTTGCCGTTTAGATAACCTCGGTAAAGGGGCGTGCGGCGCTGCCATCCAAAACCTCAACCTGATGTTAGGCAAGCCCGAGCTCGAAGGACTTTCTCTATAAACGCCTGTCCTTGAAAAAGGCAAAACTATGAAACTTAAGGATTTCTCCGAAGACGAACTGAAAGCACGGCAATCGGAATTAAAAGCTGTGCACGATCAATTCAAGGACGCACGATTGTCCCTTGACCTGACCCGGGGTAAACCGTCTGCCGAGCAACTCGACTTATCTAACGATCTTGATGGAATTCTTGGAGGATTTTTCCTGCTCCAGGATGGAACAGATGTTCGTAATTATGGCGGCATTCTGGGAATTCCAGAAGCTCGCCAGCTGGGTGCCGACGTTCTGTCCCTGCAACCTTCACAGGTTATGGTCGGAGGCAATAGTAGTTTAGCCTTAATGTATAACCTGATCGCTCACATGAACCCGGTGTGGCAAGGGCAAGCACAGGAACTAAACAGCAAAGTGAAGTTCATCTGCTTGGTCCCCGGTTATGACAGGCATTTCACCATCTGTGAATCCTTTGACATCGAAATGATTAATGTCAGCTTCCTGCCATCGGGACCCGATATGGAGACGATAGAAGAACTCATGGTGAGAGACCCCATGATCAAGGGAATATGGTGTGTACCAAAATACAGTAATCCTACCGGCCATAGTTATGATGACAACACGGTTAAACGATTTGCCGAACTCGGAAAACTGGCGGGAGATAATTTTCGCATCATGTGGGACAACGCTTATGTGGCTCACCACCTGACTGACAAACCTGCCCGGCTGCGCGACCTGATGGCGCTGGCGCGGGAAGCGGGAACACAAGACACTGTCGTGATGTTCGCTTCTACTTCGAAAATAACTTTCGCAGGTGCGGGGGTTTCCTTTCTGGGTACTTCAGAGAAAAATCTGAAGGCTTTTGAAAAGTTCCTTGTACCCCAGATCATCGGGTTCGACAAGGTGAACCAGCTACGCCATGTGCGCTTCCTGAAAGACTTAGGCAACCTCGCTGCGCATATGCACAAACACAGAACATTGCTGCACCCTAAATTCGAAATGGTGCAGGACAAGCTGCAAACAGCAGTTGGCGGTAAGGAAATTGCCGAATGGACCAGCCCGGATGGTGGTTACTTTATCTCACTCGACACCCTACCAGGCATTGCGAGCGTTGTAGTCGAACTTGCCGCCAGTGCAGGCGTGAAACTTACGCCAGCCGGAGCTACCTATCCCTATGGTCTTGATCCTGAAAACAAGAATATTCGAGTCGCACCAACTTATCCTTCACTTGAGGACCTGGAAAAAGCACTGGACGTTTTTGTTGTTTGTCTTGAACTCGCATCGCTCAACCATTTACTAGCCCAATAGATGGGCCAACTTACAAGCTTTGATACCGCTGTGCTGGTCCTCTATCTCGGGGGCCTTTTTGCTATGGGCCTGTATTTCTCCGGGAAAAACAAAAGTACGGAAGAGTACTTTCTCGGCGGCCGAAGATTCAGCGGATGGGTCATTGGATTGAGTCTTGTCGGCACCTCCATAAGTTCCATTACATTCCTCGCCTACCCCGGCGATGCTTACAAAACCGCCTGGCTCCGTTTCCTGCCCAACCTGATGTTACCAGTAGCCGTACTTATCGCAGCAAAGTATTTCCTACCTTTCCTTCGACGACACAAAACTACCACTGCCTATGAATACCTGGAATTCCGATTTGGACCAACCATTCGGGTTTACGGCGCCGTTGCCTTTATCGTTGCCCAGGTCGTTCGCATCAGCCTCATCCTGTACCTGGTATCACTGATGTTGCAGGAAATCACCGGCCTTGATGCAACTCTGTGCATTCTCATTGCCGGTATAGTCGTCGCGGCCTACACCATTATCGGTGGTATCAACGCTGTCATCTGGACCGATGTCATTCAGACCATTGTGCTGCTGTTAGGCGGAGCGGCATGTCTTCTTGTCATTGTCACAGCGTTACCAGGTGGTTTCGGACAGATTATTGATGTTGCGACTCAAGATGGGAAGCTCACCTTCGCTGAACTGCGCAGTGGCAACCTTGTACCCGTTGGCTGGGAACTCAGCTTACAGAGCAAGACCGCGAGCATGATGCTGATCATTGGTCTCCTTAGCTGGCTAACTGAATATTCAAGTAACCAGAATACGGTGCAACGATTTTGCGCATCCAGATCCGAACATGAGGCGCGCAAGGCAATGTACATTTGCGCCATCGTCAGCTTGCCGACATGGGCTTTTTTCATGTTCCTCGGTACGGCGTTGTACGTTTTTTTTCAGGTGTTTCCAGCAACCCAGGCGAGTGAAATACTGCTGGGTGAAAGAAAGGCTGAGGAGATTCTTCCCTTTTTCATTATCACTCACCTGCCTTCAGGATTGGTGGGGCTGGTGGTTGCCGCGGCCCTGGCCGCTGCCATGTCTTCTCTGGACAGCAGCATTAATGCCATATCCACGGTTTCCATCTCCGACATTTACCGTCGTCATATCAACAAGAAATCAGACGACGCGCACTATTTACGAGTCGCCAAAATAATCGCCACCGTGACAGGTTTGGTGATGATCCTCGGCGCCATCTACCTTACCAAAACGGAAACCAAAACCCTGCAGGATACGGCAACGATCCTGACATCCTTACTGGCGGGTGGATTGTTATCTATTTATTGTATCGGCTTCTTCACCGAGCGTGGTGATGCCAGGCATATCCTGTTCGGAATCATCGGCACAATGATGTTTACCGGCTGGACTATCCTGAGCTCAAGATCACTTGTTAGCGACTCCATCAGCTTTCCTTTTGATCTTTACTACACTGGCCTAATAGGTAATATCATTATGTTTATCCTAGCCTTCGGCTTAAGCCTGGCGCTGGTCTCCAACAAGGGCTCTCACAAAGGAAGGGCGGGTCTGTCAATCTGGTCGTGATATGATGCGCAGCGCCCATGAAGTTTATTAGAAAATTCTTTCCCCAATCCCAGGACAGATCTTCAGAAGGCGCCAGCACCGAGCTCGGCGTGGACTTTGCCTCATTGGATCTGCCAGATGAACTGAACGAATCGATCGCCAATCTTGGGTTTACAGATTGCACGCCAGTGCAAAAAGAGGTGCTACCTTTCAGCCTGGATGGCCGGGATATCATAGCCCAGGCGCAAACTGGAACCGGAAAGACTGCAGCTTTTCTTATTTCCATCATCACCTATGACCTGGAAAACCCTGAACTCAACCAGCGTCCCCCGGGAATGCCATTCGCACTGATCATAGCCCCCACGAGAGAGCTGGTACTGCAAATCAGCAAGGATGCCGATGATCTCGTCGGCAATACCAATATCGTCATTGTCTCTGTGGTCGGTGGCATGGACTATGAAAAGCAGAAAAAGGCGCTGGCAAAACCTGTTGGTATCGTCGTGGCGACGCCTGGAAGACTCCTGGATTTTTGCCGTTCAAATGTTATCGATTTATCACAGGTCGAGTCATTGATCATCGATGAAGCAGATAGAATGTTGAGCATGGGCTTTATTCCCGACGTCAAGGCTATCATCCGGCGCACTCCAAAAAAGGATCGCAGACAAACCCAGCTTTTCAGCGCAACCATTAGTGAAGATATTAGACGACTGGCCGCAAACTGGACACTGGATCCCGTAAGGATAGAAATAGAACCGGAACAAATTGCAGTTGATACGGTGGAACAAGTCGTCTACCTCACATCTGAGGAAGACAAATACAAGGTGCTGTACAACCTGATCAAGTTGCATGATCTGAGTAGGGTTCTTGTATTTCTAAATCGCCGGGATGAAACGCGAAAGCCGGAAGACAAACTTTACCGGCATGGTTTCAAAACCGGCCTGTTAACCGGGGAAGTTCACCAAAAAAAACGCATAAAGACATTAGACCAGTTTAAACAAGGAGAAATAGAAATATTGGTAGCGACCGATGTGTCTGGACGAGGAATACATGTGGAAGATATCAGCCAT
>JAPUGI010000335.1 GCA_027292925.1 Gammaproteobacteria bacterium | reverse complement strand
TGCGCTTCTGGTGCGAAGGTGATGATCATGTCTCATCTTGGTCGCCCAGTTGAAGGCATTCCTGTCATTTCCCAACCGGGAATGAGCCTGGCTCCGGTTGCCAGGAGAATAGAAGCACTAAGTAATCTGAAAGTGCGCCTGGTGGAAGATTATCTTGACGGGTTTGAATGGGGCAGTGAAGATCTTGTGCTATTTGAAAACATCAGGGTTAACGAGGGTGAAAAAAAGAATGACCCCGACCTGGCGAAGAAATTGGCAGCCCTGTGTGACATATTTGTGATGGACGCGTTTGCAACTGCACACAGGGAGCAAGCCTCCACGACTGGCGTCGCAAGATTTGCGCCAATCGCTTGTGCCGGTTTTTTACTATCTGCAGAACTTGCAGCGCTGGAAAAGGCGCTCGCTAGTCCTGCCCATCCGATAGTTGCCATTGTGGGCGGTAACAAGGTATCAAACAAGCTTAAGGTACTTGATGCGCTCGCGGAAAAGGTAGACAGTCTCATTGTTGGAGGAGGTATTGCCAATACCTTCCTTGCTGCGACTGGCATCAATGTCGGTAAGTCGCTATTTGACCCGGAGCTGCTGCAGACCGCCGCCGGTTTGCTATCGAGGGTTAATATCCCCGTCCCGACGGATGTGGTGGTAGCACGTGATATGACAGATGCAAGTGTCGCTGTTGTAAAAGCTGTGGCAGATATTGGTGAGGCTGATATGGTACTTGATATTGGCCCGGTGACTTCGACAGCGATAGGTGAAATCATAGCCGATGCGGCGACCATTATCTGGAATGGCCCGGTAGGCGTTTTTGAGATCCCGCAGTTCGCTTCAGGTACCAGGGAACTGGCCTTAAGCATCGCTAGAAATGAAGGATTTTCGTTGGCAGGAGGCGGAGATACGCTGGCTGCAATCGATCAATTTGGTATACGGGACCAGGTTTCTTACATCTCGACAGGTGGTGGCGCCTTCCTGGAATTTGTGGAAGGTAAGCAATTACCAGCAGTGGCAGTGTTGGAGGCATGTGGGCATAGTAAATAAGAAACTGAAATAGGAAACGAAGATGGCATTAGTCAGTATGAGGCAATTATTGGATCATGCGGCGGAAAATGGCTACGGCGTTCCGGCCTTTAATGTGAATAACCTGGAACAAATGCGTGCCATTATGGAAGCTGCACAGGAGACAGATAGTCCAGTCATTGTGCAGGCTTCCGCGGGAGCACGGAAATATGCCGGACCTAATTTCCTGCGCCACCTGATACTGGCAGCGATCGAGGAATTCCCCGATATTCCAGTTGTCATGCACCAGGACCACGGTGCGTCTCCAGATGTCTGCCAGCGTTCAATCCAACTCGGTTTTTCTTCGGTAATGATGGACGGGTCACTACTTGAAGACCAGAAGACACCTGGCAGCTATGAATACAATATTGATGTTACTAAACGCACGGTGGACATGGCGCACGCCTGTGGTGTGACCGTTGAAGGCGAATTAGGCTGCCTTGGGTCATTGGAAACTGGAGAAGCCGGAGAAGAGGATGGTGTTGGCGCAGAAGGTACACTATCAATGGATCAGTTGTTGACTGACCCGGAACAGGCTGTGGACTTTATTAAGCAAACGGGCTGTGATGCGTTGGCGATTGCGATTGGCACCAGCCACGGGGCATACAAATTTTCACGACCACCTACCGGCGATATCCTGGATATAGACAGGATTAAACAAATACATAAGCGGCTGCCTAATACACATCTGGTGATGCATGGATCTTCAAGCGTTCCACAGGATTGGCTTAAAGTCATCAACGAAAATGGCGGCGAAATTCCGGAAACTTATGGTGTACCTCTTGAGGAAATCCGGGAGGGTATCAAGCATGGGGTGCGCAAGGTCAATATCGACACAGATTTGCGGCTCGCATCCACTGGTTCTATTCGCAGGTATCTGGCGAACAACCCCGCTGAATTTGATCCCAGGAAATACTTAAGTGAATCTCTCAAGGCGATGAAGGAAATTGTGGTCGGTCGATATGAAGCCTTTGGAACCACCGGTAATGCCTCGCGAATAAAGCCGATTTCACTCGAAGCGATGTCAGCACAGTATCTTTCCGGGGCCTTGGATCCGATCTAAGAACGGTAGGTTGGACTGGTGCTGACGGATGCACAACTGCAGCGACTGAGACAGATCGCCGGTTCAGTTCAAGAGCATAAAAGTCTATTGGGAATTTTGCACACAACTGGTCAGGTTGCGAATTTTTCTTCCACTCCATTCGCATGGCTTACCAGCAGAACATCAGCCGGTTTGATGGAGAATAGTCCGTTGCTGACAACGCCGGTAATGTTGTTTATCTGTTCTTCCAGGTGGTTCGGTTCATCTATCAATAGATTGTACACGTCAAGAATGACGTTACCGTTGTCCGTGAGAAAGTCTTCGCGATAGACAGGCTTACCACCCAGTCTAACCAGTGCACGGGCGACTGCTGAGCGCGCCATCGGGATGACCTCCACCGGTACGGGGAAGGTACCGAGGGTTTTAACAAGCTTGCTGGAATCCACGATACAGATGAATTGATCAGCCACCGAGGCGACGATTTTTTCGCGGGTGTGGGCACCGCCACCACCTTTAATCAGTTCAAGCCTGTTGTTCGCTTCGTCGGCACCATCGACATAAACAACGAGTTCATTGACATCATTCAGTTCGTATACTGGAATACCATGATTCATTAATCTCTCCGCCGAGGCGATTGAACTGGCAACAGTGCCGTCAAATTTGTGTTTGATTTTTGCTAATGAATCAATAAAACAGTTTGCGGTTGAGCCGGTTCCAACCCCGACGACTGAGTCGTGCTCAAGGTACTTGTCGATATAGTCTGCCGCGTGTTGCCCAACCTGGGCTTTGAGCTGGTCCTGATTCATGTCACTCATCGACGTGATATGTATGGTACTCCTCATCGAATGCGAACTGGGTCGGGTCCTTCATTCGATCGACGTAGAGTTTTCCCTGGAGGTGGTCAAATTCATGTTGGAATACGGTGGCCATAAATCCCTGGTATTCCAAGGATTGGGCGGTACCCGCTTCATCCAGATAGTCGATCTGAATATGCTGGGGTCTTTCGACGTACCCCATCAACCCGGGAATCGATAGGCAAGCTTCCCAGTATCCGGTAATTTCTCCATCTGCCACTGAAATTACAGGGTTTACAAACACCGAAAATGGAACCCGCTCAAGTTCACCGTAACGGGTGGTCGTATTTTCAATTTCTATCACAGCCACCTGGTAGGAGACATCTATTTGAGGTGCAGCGAGTCCTATACCGCCGTAGGCATGGAGAGTTTCCTGCATATCCTGTATCAACACTTGGAACGCCGGGCTGCCGATGTTATCCACAGGGTAGGGCTTAGCGACTCGTCTTAGGGTGGGGTGTCCCATCCTGATCACAGTTTGGACAGTCATTTCATTTTCCGCTGGATTAGCGATGGATCATAAAGTAAATGCTCACTTGCCGACAGGCGGTGATGGCCACTGGACCGCTCGTCAAAAAATGTGGTGCCAGTGGTTGATTATTGAGGCCGTGGAGGATATCTTTGTCACCCCTTTTTTTAAGAGAAAGGGGTTGGACCAATATAGCAGGGAAGCGCATGAAAAGAAGTCGAAGTGTGAAATGAAGAAAAAACCGGATTTAGTGCTGTTACTGTTCATTGTTTTTGGATTGGGTGTAGCAATGAGCGCTCTTGGCCAGGTCCTTTTTTTATAGGACAGACTTCTAGCCTCACCAGCTTGGCTCTTAGCCGCGCCAGCCTGGCTTTTGGCCTCGCCGGATAGCGATTCTCTCTCTCTCAGTAAAGATTGCGTCAAGTGGGATGTCCCATGGATTTGGCAGAATTACAGTTTCCTGACTTGAATGCGCCAACCCTACTAGTTTAGGGGTGTGGAAGCTGTGGACTTCGGCAGAGAAGGTTTTGTCATAATAACCCTTACCCATACCTATTCGATTTCCCTGCCGGTCGAACCCTACCAGGGGTAAAAAAACCTGGTTCAATAATGAAGCTTTTATGCATTGGCGCTTGTCAAATTGTGGCTCAGGCACGCCAAATCTGTTGTATACGAGGGGTGTGAAACCGGGAACGTATGCCTGGAAAAGCAGGGAGTGGGTGTTAGCCATGAGTCCGTCACACACGATGGGAAGATAAATCTGTTTACCGGCGGCATAACACCAGAACATGAACCGGGTCGGGTCTATTTCCCCGTCGTTCGGCAGGTAAAATGCGATTCGTTCAGCGGTGATTATTGCAAGATCTGTAGCCAGGCGTCTGGTTAAAGCCGTGGACGCAGAAAGTTGCTCGCTACGGGTCAGCGAACGACGTTTCTCGCGCAGTTGTTGCCGGAGAGATGGCATGACCTTAACATCGGGTAATAATAACAGTCCCCCAAATTGCCGCTGCCGGATAGGCCCTTGAACCCAGCGGTTCAAGGCGGTGGTCTCTATCTGGCGTTAGGCTTCCCGCTTGCGCGGACATGCACACTAACCAAGGATAAAAGACCTCCTGGGTTTCGCATACAGGGTCGAGGACAAATCGACTGGCAAACAACCCAGGGAACTTACTCGATTATATCCCAGCCGGGATAATTCACGAAGGCGTTTACCGGCGAAAGACTTGCTGTCTTTGATCAAAAGTAGCGCAGGCGCTCAAAAATGCCTTGATTTCCTTAGGTTGACGCAGATTTCAGTCTCGTAAGTGCCTGGTCAAGCTTACCGTTAAGTAATTGGATTTCACTTCGCTGGCTGGTGGTCACGTCAGTGGTTTTTTGGGTTTGTGACAATAGGTCATTGGCAATATTGAGCGCAGCCATGACTGCAAGGCGGTCCAGGCCAAAAACGTTCGAGGAGGATTTTATTTCCCGCATTTTTTCATCGAGGTATTGAGCAGATTGGCGAAGTGCTGCGACTTCATCTGGACCACAACTGACCTGGTAATCCTTATCCATAATCGAAACGGTTACAGTTTGTGTATCGCTCATGTTTAATCCTGCTCCAGTGATTTAAGGCGCATGATCATTGCCTCGACCTTGTTCTTTGCCAACTCGTTTTTTTCAAGCAGCCTGGTTCGTTCCTGAAGCCATTTCTCTTGATCGGCATGCATCACTGTATGTTTTTTTTCAAGTTCGTCACACACTTGAATCAGTTCATCTATTTTGTTTTCTAGGTCTTTTATTTCCAAGGTTTTTTACCGGGATTTGGATGGTCAGGTAAGTTAACTATAAAGCCAGGATTCCCAGGACGTCAAACAGTGTTCGACGATGAAAATCCAGCGTATTCGCCCTGGTCTTAAGCAAGACGAGATTTCTGAAGAACTAGGCAAGATTTCTGGAGTATGATGCGAAATTCTCGGCGATAATATCCACCTAATGAGTGTAATTGATTGTGATGCTATCAGCCAGATCCTAACGGCACACAACGCAGAGATCGGAGCGACTGAGTTTCATGGACTGATGACGGGTTATCTGTGCGCCAATATCAATTCTACTGCCGATGTACGTCTGGGGTTGTACCAGGATTGGCTGGAAGCCGGGGTTGATACTAGTAAGATCGATATTTTGGAAAAACTGTACAGCGATACGCGGGAGTCACTTGGGGAATTTTCCGATTTTGAATTCCGTGTACTCATGCCGAACGATGCCATGTCTATCGCGGAAAGAAGCCTGGCGTTGTCACTCTGGTGTTCTGGGTTCCTGTCGGGTTTTGGTTCGGCGGGTCGCTATGATGGGGGTAGTCTGGGAGAGGACGTCACTGAGGCATTGACAGATTTTTCAAAGATCGCAGGGATGGCAGAGGATGTTCCTGATAGTGAAGAGAATGAAGTTGATTTGATGGAAATTTCAGAATATGTGCGGATCTCAGTTCTGTTGATATTTACCGAATGTGCTGGTTCGAAGCCCGTTCATTGAATGCCTTACCGGTTTTTACAAAGAGCGGCCGCGGGCGCTGATATGAAAGGAAAGAAAAAACCAAAGGTCAGTTTGCAGGACTTTGCGCGGCGACGTCGAGAACTGATGGCTTTGATGGAGCCAAATAGTATTGCCATATTACCCAGTGCTTTGTTGCTAACTAGAAATGCCGATGTTGAATACCGGTTTCGACAGGACAGTGATTTCCACTACCTTACTGGCTTCGATGAACACGATTCTGTGTTCCTGCTGATACCGGGCAGAGAGCACGGGGAAGCTATTCTGTTTTGTCGGGAAAGAGACGAAGATCTTGAGAGATGGCACGGTAAGGTGACGGGCCCAGAGCTTGCCATGCAGTTGTATGGTCTCGACGATGCATTCCCAATCACGGACATCGACGACATTATTCCTGGCCTGATAGAGGGCAAACGGAAACTGTATTATGCCATGGGAGTACACAGTGAGTTTGATAACCGTGTGATTGGCTGGGTTAATAGTATCGCCGCTAACAATCGTTCAGGTGCACAACCGCCGGGAGAGTTTGTCCAGCTTGGCCAGTATCTGCATGAACTTCGACTATTCAAGAGTGCCCAGGAGATTGAGGTTATGCGCCAGGCAGCGGCTATTACCGGGAAAGCTCACAGGGCAATTATGATGGTCGCCAAACCCGGCATGTATGAATATCAACTGGAAGCAGAACTTGAATACTGTTTTGTGCGTCATGGTGCGAGAACGCCAGCTTACCCAAGTATTGTTGGTGGAGGCAGCAACGCTTGTGTCTTGCACTATATTCAAAATGACGACGTTCTTCGCAAAGGTGACCTGGTCTTGGTTGATGCAGGTGGAGAGTACGAATCATATGCTGCTGATGTAACCCGTACATTTCCGGTGAGTGGAAAATTCAGTAAAGAGCAGGCAGAGCTTTATGAGCTAGTCCTTGAAGCACAACAAGCAGCGATCGATCAGGTACAACCGGGAAATCAATGGAATCAACCACATGAAGCTGCTGTGGCTGTGATTACTGCCGGATTAATACGACTGGGTTTGCTGCAAGGGGAGTGTGATGACCTGATCGAGGCTGAAAGTTATAAAAAATACTACATGCATAAGACTGGGCATTGGCTGGGCCTGGATGTTCATGATGTTGGTGAATACCGGGTGGGTGGCGAATGGCGCGTGTTTGAACCAGGTATGGTTACGACCATTGAACCTGGACTTTACATTAGCGACGATTGCGATGATGCTCCCGCTCGATATCGGGGTGTTGGCATTCGGATTGAAGATAATGTTCTGGTAACACAGAGTGGGAACGAGAATCTTACAGCGTCTATTCCAAAAACCATTGATGAAATCGAGTGCCTGATGGCAAAGCCGTCTTGAGAAGAAAGAGATGAAGGAAGAAACGGATGTTCTGATTGTTGGCGCAGGACTCGTCGGACTTTCCCTGGCTGCAGCTTTGACCAGCAGTAAGCTGAAAGTCACACTGCTAGATGCACGGGCCGAGCCGGTCAGCGCTGGTATTGAAGCGAAGTCCAGTAACGGCTACACGTTAAAGTCCGGTATCGCGGCCAGAGTCAGTGCAGTGAATCCAGGCTCGAAAAAATTTCTCACAAGGATCGGTGCCTGGGGCAGGATTGCGCCGGCTAGAATTTCGACGTTTAAAAAAATGCATGTATGGGATGGTCGTGGTACATCCCATATTGAATTTGGTGATACTGATAATAGCGCTTCGGTACTTGGAGACATTGCTGAAAACCAGCTGATTGAGACTGCCCTGATCGAAACACTTGCAGCGACTGGAAACATCCGGCTTGAATGGCAGGCAAAACTATCGGAAGTCATTCGGCACGAGGCCGGTTATGGGGTGCAACTGGATGATGGCCGGTACTTTAATTGCTCACTACTGGTGGGTGCCGATGGCGGAAATTCTCGTGTGCGCGAACTGTGCTCAATCCGTACCATTGACTGGTCCTACGATCAGGTTGCCCTGGTGACAACGGTAGAAACGGAGCTAGGTCACGAATCCGTTGCCCGTCAATGCTTTACCAAAGATGGACCGCTGGCGTTTCTACCCCTGGCGGATGAGCATCTTTGTTCAATAGTCTGGTCGGTGCAGGATGCAACCGACTTGATGGCGATAGCGGATAAGGATTTCTGTGAATTGCTGACGCGGTCCTTTGAAAACCGGTTAGGCATCGTCCGAAGTACGGATAAACGATTCACTTTCCCGCTCGCGCAACAACATGCGCTGCAATATGTGGACAGCCACGTTGCGCTTATTGGTGACGCGGCACACACCATACATCCACTGGCAGGGCAGGGAGCGAATCTGGGATTTGCCGATGCGAGAACACTCGCCCAGGTGCTGGCCGGGGCTAGATTGGAAGGGCGTTCACCGGGTGACCTCAAATTGTTAAAGCAATACCAGCACCGGCGACGCGCGGAGAATATTGTTATGGGGTCGGTGATGGAAGCATTTAAGCAGATCTATAGCGCCGACAACCCTGGTATCAATTGGCTCCGCAATACCAGCATGCGATTTGTTAATAACAATGACTTGTTGAAGTCATTGATTACCAGACTCGCCGCTGCGGGCTAGCTCCCCAGCCGCTGAGGGTTATTTTCCAGCTAGTATTTAGCCAAAACACATGATCAGGGCCGCCTCCTTTTCTTGAGAAATTCCCTCTGTTGCACTTTGTAGATTCGAATTAAGTAACTCTTTCTAATACTCAAGGTCATCGTTTCGGGTGTCCCGGCTCTTGAATAGAACTACTCTGCATCGTGACGACGATTCGATACACGGTGAATTGCAAAAAGATTACAATAGCGCGTTTGCTTAAGAGCGCATGAGACTTGATGGGTTCGAAAACTCCCCTGTACGAACAGCACGTTGAAGCTGGTGCCAAAATTGTTGATTTTGGTGGTTGGGATATGCCGGTTCACTATGGATCGCAAATTGGAGAGCACAACAAAGTCCGGCAAGACGTTGGTATGTTTGATGTCTCCCATATGACAGCGGTGGATATCGAAGGCCCTGGTAGCAAAGCGCTACTGACCAGACTTCTTGCTAACGATATTGGTAAATTAACTGAGAAAGGAAAAGCACTATACAGCGCCATGCTTAATAAAGATGGCGGCGTCCTGGACGACCTGATTGTCTACGCCAATGGTGATGACTATTTGATGATAGTTAATTGCGCTACCAGGGAGAAAGATCTGTGCTGGATATCCAAGCAAGCTGAGTCGTTTGACTGTACGGTTACCGAAAGGCAGGGTTTTGCAATCATCGCGATTCAGGGGCCTAACGCGATCGCGGTTGTTAAGGACGTGGTGCATGATGATGTAAAGACCGTGATAGAAACATTAAAGGTATTTCAGGGTGGATATTGTGGCAGATGGTTTATCGCCAGGACTGGATACACGGGTGAGAAGGGGGTCGAAATTATCTTACCTGGAGATGATGCGGTGGGCTTGTGGAGAGACCTCCGTCAACAAGGCGTACAACCAATTGGGCTGGGGGCCAGGGACACGCTACGACTTGAGGCAGGTATGAATCTTTATGGCAGCGATATGGATGAATCTGTGACACCTTTGGTTTCAAACATGGCGTCGACCGTGGTTATGAAAAATCATGAATTTATTGGCAAAGCGGCTTTGCAAGAACAGCTGCAGAATGGAGTTGAAGAGCAACTAGTTGGATTGGTGATGACAGGCCGGGGTGTTCTCAGGGCACATTATCCCGTGTTCTGTGATGGTATAAAGGTTGGTGAGATAACCAGCGGAGCTTTTTCACCGACATTGCAGCACTCCGTCGCTCTCGCGCGGATAACAAAAATACAAGGTGAGTTGACCGTAGAAATCAGGAACAAGCACATGGTGGTGGAACAGGTGACACCCCCTTTTGTCCGCAATGGCAAACAAGTTTACAAAAAACAATAATATCGTTAGACACAGGAAAATAGGATGGTGGAGTTCCCTAAAAACTTGAGATTTGCGAAAACACATGAGTGGGCGCGACTTGAGGATGATGGCACAGTGACCGTCGGTATTTCCGATCACGCGCAGGAAGCGCTGGGTGACGTGGTGTTTGTTGAGTTACCAGATGTTGATACTGCGCTTGATGCCGGTGGCGAGGCGGGAGTTGTCGAATCGGTCAAGGCAGCATCCGATATTTACAGTCCTGTATCGGGTACTGTGCTAGAAATTAACAATGAATTGGAAGATAAACCCGAGATCGTCAATGAAGCACCATACGATAACGGGTGGTTCTTCAGGCTAACCCCCAGTAATAGCGATGAACTGAATTCACTGCTGAAGTCCGAGGACTATCAGCGACTTTGTGAAGAAGAAACTCATTAGAAATAACCAATTCCCAGTTAACCACATAGGGACTTAACCCAATGCCATTTGTGCCGCACACCGATGAAGATGAGAAAGTCATGCTAGACACCATTGGGGTGAATTCAATTGAAGACCTGTTCGATGAAATACCCGGGGAATTACGGGCGGGTGAACTGTTACAAATACCTGATGGAATTTCCGAAATGGAGTTGCTCCGCCTGATGAATGAACGTGCACGGCGCGATGAAGTTGTACTGTCGTTCCTGGGGGCGGGTGCTTATGAACACCATATCCCTGGTGTAGTCTGGGATCTGACCAGTCGTGGTGAATTTCTTACGGCCTATACCCCCTACCAGGCAGAAGCCAGTCAGGGACTATTACAACTGATCTATGAATATCAAACGATGATTTCCCGCTTAACCGCCATGGATGTGGCCAATGCGTCGGTCTACGATGGCGCATCCGCCATGGCAGAAGCGATGCTGATGGCGGTCAGGGCAAATCGCAAGTCGAAATCGAAGAAAATACTCTGTGCTGGCAATGTACATCCCGGATATCTCGCTGCATGCAGGTCAATCGTCCGAAACCAGCAGATCAGCATAGATATCATTGATTGGGATGTTGACACGGGGAATCTGGATACGAACTACCTGCAATCAGGCGAAGATTATGCGGCGTTAGTAATCTCCTATCCTAATTTTTTTGGCGGCCTGGAAGACGTGAATCATCTAACGGACTGGGCTCACCAGGAACAGGCGCTCGTGGTTGCCGTTGTCAATCCCATATCCCTTGGCTTGCTGAATCCTCCTGGTAATTGGGGTGATGATGGTGCTGATATCGTGGTAAGTGAAGGACAACCGTTAGGTATACCCGTGTCATCCGGTGGACCTTATCTTGGAATCATGTGTTGTAGGCAGGCTATCGTCAGGCAGATGCCCGGTAGAATTATCGGAAGAACCACCGACCTTGATGGTAAGGAAGGTTTCACGCTAACGCTGCAAGCAAGGGAGCAACATATTCGACGCGCAAAGGCGACTTCAAATATTTGTACCAACCAGGGACTACTGGTTACCGCCGCTACAATCTATATGAGCTTGATGGGAGATAAAGGTATTTATGAAGTTGCCAGACAGTGCCATCACGGCCTATTAACATTGTTAGAAAAAGCCAGGCGCCTGCCGGGTGTTGAGCCGCGATTCCATGGACCACGATTCCACGAAGTGGTGCTAAAGCTACCGGTTACAGCAAAAAAAGTGTTAGCAGGGATGGCAGAGCAAGGCATCCTCGGGGGATATGACCTGGGCGGGTTTAGTGAAAATCTTGAAAATTGTGTGCTGGTCAATGTTACAGAGACGAAAACGATAGAGGATATAGAAAAGTTCGTCGCCTGCCTTGCCACAGTACTGGAGGTGTGATCCGATGTTGATCTTTGAGTTAGGCGGCAAAGGCAGGAGTGCGAAAGCCCAGTACAGGCAAATGGATACCGAAATCGAAATCCCAGAGAGCCATTTACGCAAAACCCCAGCGGGATTACCGGAGGTCTCTGAATTACAGGTTGTGCGACACTTCACTAACCTGTCAAAGAAAAATTTTTCCATCGATGGTGAGTTTTATCCCCTTGGTTCATGCACCATGAAGTACAATCCAAGGGGTGTACATAAGGCCGCAAGTATTCCTGGATTTCTGAACAGGCATCCATTTGCACCGGAAGCACACAGTCAGGGCTACCTGGCTTGCATGTACGAACTGCAGGAATACCTGAAAGACGTAACTGGTATGCAAGTGATCTCGCTTACACCGATGGCTGGCGCCCAAGGTGAATTTGCAGGGGTGGCGATGATCCGCGCATATCACAACAAAAACAATGACCTTGACCGAAGTGAGATTCTTATTCCTTCTGCAGCGCATGGAACCAATCCTGCTACGGCAGTCATGTGCGGTTACAAAGTTCGTGAAATTGCAGTAAATGCAGAAGGTGATTTAGATCTCGATGAACTTAAAAAAGCGGTGGGTCCGCAAACTGCTGGCCTGATGATGACCAATCCATCGACCTGTGGTGTATTTGAGCGACAGATTAAAGAAATTTCGTCTGTCGTGCACGAGGCTGGAGGTTTGTTGTACTACGATGGCGCTAACCTGAATGCGATTTTAGGCAAGGTAAAGCCGGGCGATATGGGATTTGACGTGCTCCATATGAACCTGCACAAGACCTTTGCCACACCCCATGGTGGTGGTGGCCCGGGTTCAGGCCCCGTAGGGGTGAGGTCGAGGTTGGCTCCATTTGTCCCGACGCCGATCGTTGGCAAGAGAGAGCAAGACGGCAAAGACTATTTTTACTGGCGTGATGAACAAGAAATCCCGGAAACCATTGGCAGTCTCTCTGCATTTATGGGTAATGCCGGGATATTGTTAAGGGCATACGCCTATGCAAGATTGTTGGGAAGGGAAGGCATGCACAGGGTCGGTGAGTATGCAACCTTGAACGCGAACTACATGGCACGTCAACTGGAGCAATCGGGATTTGAACTGGCTTATCCAAAAAGACGAGCTACCCATGAATTCATTGTCACGTTATCGAAGGAAGCAAAACAACTTGGTGTCAATGCGATGGATTTTGCCAAACGACTGATGGACTATGGCTACCATGCACCAACCACGTACTTTCCACTGCTTGTGCCAGAATGTTTGCTGATTGAACCGACGGAAACAGAGAGCCTGGAAGAAATTGACGGGTTTGTAAAAGCAATGAAGTGTATTTTAAAAGAAGCAAAGGATTGCCCTGAACTAGTCACTGGCGCACCATATAACATGCCGGTTAGACGACTTGACGATGTGAAGGCAGCCAGGGAACTTGATCTGTCGCTAATGAAATAACGTCGTTTATCAATGCGCGCTGTTTTGTAACACTATCTGGAAGTCGCCAAGTTGATGCCCGAGCGCAGTAAATAACAGTGTAACCCGGGCAAGTTGTTCTTCGTCCGCATCATCGGTCGCGAAAATGTCATTGGTTTGGCTTAGCGTCAATCGATAATCAGCGGAAGTCTTCTGATCCAGCAGTGTGAATACCCGATCTATTGCAGTTTGCTCGCCGGTTAGTTCACCTAGTACCCTGACTTGGGCGCTTAGGTTGCTCCATGACGAGCCGCTAAACCGCGAATGACCAAAATTCTCATTGTCGATGTGATTGGCCTCTGCAAGCAGAATCTGCACTTTTGCATGCAGGCGCTGGATCATTAGTTTGAGCACTGTGGACGCGTTGTTTTCAACCAGGTTCGAACGGAAATCACTATGGGCACCGTCAGTCTCCGCAAACATTGAGTTGATATCTTGTTTAAGCAATTCAGTAACAATGTCGAGAGTCTGCCTTCTTCTCACCTTAAGTTCATCATCGGAGATTGAGAAATCGTCGATAGCCCGACCGAAGATGAGGTACTCCAGCGCATGAAAACCGAGGCTGACTTCCTGTACATGGGTGATCCCATGCTGCGCCCGAATCGAGACCTCGGTGATTGCGACTGTCACGTCGTTGACAATGCCACTTTGCGGATAGTCAGGAAGTGAATCCAGAAATCCTTCCTGGATAGGCCAGGCATCAATCTGAAAAATATTCTGGCTCTGATCTGTGAACGTAAAAAAGCTTGCCGCCAGAAAAACATCGTGAGCTTGGAGCCAAAGATCTTTCATTTGCTGCCGGTGTTCGATGCTAGGATTTTCGAGAAAGTTCTCCACAGAGAGATGGAAAGCTTCGATGGAAATTACAGAACGCCTTGAATGATCATTGACAACTTCTTCAAATCGATCCACTGTTTTTGTTATCAAAGCCAGATCGATTGAATCAAGGACATGACTGCCGCTCGATACTTGATCAATTCGCTCCTCGCATCCCGCCAGCAAGATAAACACCAGGAGCTTAATCAGGAGCGAAAGTCGCAGCATTAGCACCGTTAACCTCGTAGGGAAATTGTCTTCCATCGCCTCTTTTCGGCTTCGGCTTTCAATATGTCATCAGGATCGACCGCAACTGGATGATCTACCAAACTTAGCAGGGGTAGATCATTGTGTGAGTCGGAATAGAAAAAACTACCACCTAAATCCATGTCACGACCTTCAAGCCATTGCATCAAGCGCGTGACTTTACCCTCGGCAAAACTGGGGATTCCTACAATATTTCCCGTGTAACGATTGTTCCTGATTTCAGGGTCAGGGGCGATCAAGGTGCTGATCCCCAGGGATTGAACAATGGGTGCCGTGATAAATTCAATGGTTGATGTGATCACGAGAAGGAAATTCCCGGCTTCCTTATGATCAGTCACCAACTGCCGACCACGAGGCAGAATCAGCGGTTCGATCACGGTTTCCATGAACTCCTTTCGATAGGCGTGTAATTCTTCAATGGAAAACCTGGTCAGGACCGAACAAGTGAAGTCGAGGTAGGCTTCTATGTCCAATCCCCCCTGTTTGTACTGGTCGTAAAATTCATCATTCATGCGTTTATGTAGTGCAGGGTCCACCAGCCACTTATCCACGACAAATCGCCCCCATTCATAATCACTATCAGAGGAGATCAGGGTTTCATCAAGGTCAAATATCGCAAGGGCCACGGAATTCACCACATAAAAAGAAGTTAGGAGGTCTGTCCGGGAATAGAGAACCTGCTGCGGGAAAGTCGCCCGGGTGCGGTGCCCTCGCAATTTTCCCATCCTTGGTTGAATATACCCGATATTCACCTCAAATTATGAAAAAATTCGGTGGCGCCTGGCCTTTAACCAGCTTGCCCTCGATACGGTTTTCCTGAACAGCC
>JAPUGI010000334.1 GCA_027292925.1 Gammaproteobacteria bacterium | reverse complement strand
ATCGTCACTACGCGCACGTGGACTGTCCGGGGCATGCGGACTACGTGAAGAATATGATCACCGGGGCGGCGCAGATGGATGGCGCCATACTGGTGGTGTCAGCGGCAGATGGCCCGATGCCACAGACTCGAGAGCATATTCTGCTGGCCAAGCAGGTGGGTGTACCTTATATCATTGTCTACCTGAATAAGGCAGACATGGTTGATGATGATGAGCTGCTGGAACTGGTGGAGATGGAAGTACGTGAACTGCTTGACCAGTATGAGTTTCCGGGAGATGACACGCCGATCATTATCGGTAGTGCGCTGAAGGCGCTGGAAGGAGATACGTCAGAACTTGGCGCGCCGTCGGTACAAAAGCTGGTGGAGACACTGGATTCGTATATACCGGAGCCGGAGCGCGCCATAGACCAGCCGTTTTTGATGCCGATTGAGGATGTATTTTCGATATCAGGCCGAGGCACGGTAGTCACAGGCCGGATTGCTCGAGGCGTGATCAAGGTGGGTGAAGAGATCGAGATAGTTGGCATCAAGGAGACAGCGAAGACGACCTGTACGGGCGTTGAGATGTTTCGCAAGCTGCTGGATGAAGGCCGGGCAGGCGAGAATGTAGGTGTATTGCTTCGTGGCACGAAGCGAGAGGAAGTGGAGCGAGGCCAGGTGCTGTCGGCGCCTGGGGCGATTACGCCGCATACCATGTTTGAAGGTGAGGTGTATGTTCTTTCAAAAGATGAAGGCGGACGCCACACGCCATTTTTCAAGGGATACAAGCCACAGTTTTTCTTTGAGACGACGGATGTCACGGGAAGTGTTGAGTTACCGGAAGGAACAGAAATGGTGATGCCTGGAGACAATGTCTTGATGAAGGTTGAACTGATTGCACCGATAGCGATGGAAGAAGGTCAGCGGTTTGCAATTCGCGAGGGTGGCCGAACCGTGGGTGCTGGCGTGGTAACTAAAATCGTCGGGTAAATGTATAAACATGGATCGGCTTTTCCCTGATAAGACGCGATCTTCGTTGTTTGTGCAGGACCGTTTTTTGAAATGAAAGTTTGAAGAAATAGGCCAGTAGCTCAATTGGCAGAGCGGCGGTCTCCAAAACCGCAGGTTGGGGGTTCGATTCCCTCCTGGCCTGCCAGGACAACGAATTTGCGGAACGGTCTAAATTGCTTGTTACTTGGTCGGATGGCAAGCGGGATATGCGAATATATTATTAGATGAGTACTAAGGTAGAAGATCCAACTTATCGCTTTGATACGGCTAAGTGGTTGCTGGTGTTAGCAATCGTTATGGGCGGCATATACGGTAATACAGTTTATGCCGCGGTAACGTTGTTGTATCGTGCCCTGGCAGGTGTTGTCCTTGCAGGGTTGGTTGTGGCGATCGGGTTGCAAACCGAAAAGGGGAGAGCAGTCTGGGATCTGGCCAAAGAAGCAAGGGTCGAGGTAAGAAAAGTAGTATGGCCCACCCGGCAGGAAACGACACAAACAACATTGATCGTGGTTGCAGTAGTAATTTTTGTTGCGTTGATTCTCTGGGGATTGGATTCAAGCTTGAGCTGGGCGATCAAGGGTTTGATTGGTTAGCATAATAGTTAGGAGAGCAGTTGAATAAACGTTGGTACGTAGTTCATGCCTATTCCGGTTATGAGAAGCAGGTCATGCGTGCGATTAATGAACGCATCGAGTTATCGGGTCTGGGTGACTATTTTGGTGATGTGATCGTACCATCGGAAGAAGTGGTGGAGATGCGCGCTGGAAAGAAAAGACGGAGTGAAAGAAAGTTTTTCCCGGGTTATGTGCTGGTTGAGATGGAACTGAATGATGAAACCTGGCACATGATTAAGGAAACGCCACGGGTCATGGGATTCATTGGCGGCAAGGCAGATCAGCCCGCACCTATTTCAGAAAAGGAAGCCGACGCCATTCTGCAGCGTGTGCAGGCGGGTAGTGAGCATGAAATGCCTAAAACGGTATTCGAGCCGGGCGAACTGGTTCGCGTAGTTGATGGCCCATTCAATGACTTCAATGGAGTGGTCGAAGAAGTCAACTATGAGAAAAATCGCCTGCATGTTGCTGTAACAATTTTTGGCCGGTCTACTCCGGTTGAACTGGATTTTGGTCAGGTCGAGAAAGGCTGAGCGGAAAAAAAATAATCTAGTAATGTCTTTAGCCGGACATCGCTATTTACGGGGACCGAGAGCGTCCGACGGACTGAGTAAAGAGTAGGGTTGATAAGATCCTTCGGTCTTGCCTCAGGACGGGCGAAGCCCGGGCTTGTACCCACTAAGAGGTTAATATCATGGCTAAGAAAATTGATGTCTACATTAAACTGCAGGTACCTGCAGGTCAGGCAAATCCCAGCCCACCTGTTGGTCCAGCGTTAGGCCAGCATGGTGTAAATATCATGGAATTCTGCAAGGCGTTTAATGCCGAAACACAATCACTTGAGTCAGGCATGCCTGTTCCGGTGGTAATTACCGTATACAGTGATAAGAGTTTCACCTTCATCAAAAAAACTCCGCCCGCCAGTGTCTTGCTCAGGAAAGCGGCTGGAATTGCCAAGGGTAGCGGAGAACCAAATACGGACAAGGTTGGCAGGGTGTCGCGAGCGCAATTAGAAGAAATTGCAACAACAAAAGACCCTGACCTTACTGCAAAAGACATGGATGCAGCGGTACGTACTATTGCCGGTAGTGCAAGAAGTGCTGGTATTGAGACGGAGGGCGTGTAATGGCCAAGTTGAGTAAACGATTACGGGCGATTAAAGAAAAAATTGAGGAAGGGAAACTTTATCCCATTGATGAAGCAGTAACCCTGCTCAATGAATTGTCATCTG
>JAPUGI010000333.1 GCA_027292925.1 Gammaproteobacteria bacterium | reverse complement strand
CGGGTAGGTTTGATAGGCACGCGTACTGGCTTCGATGTCTTTATGCTTCTTTGCAATACCAAGGGCCCACTTTATATCCTCATTGACCCGCCGCGAAAGATCGCTGGCATGTTTTCCCTGATGTTCACTCACCAGTAATGTTTGCATTTCATTATTTGGAACATCCCGCTCCACCTGGGCCTGCACATGTACCTGATTAAAAAGCGTTTCTGCCTCATGGCCTGATGCAAAACCCGGGTAAATGAAAAAACCAATTAAAAACAGAACATTACTTGATAAATGCATAACTAAATCTCCTGTGAATATGATCACCGGATTGTAAACGTATCTATGCCTGATTTGGGTTAATTTGTATTGACAAACACGTTGTTGCGGCGCAACATTATATTTTGAATTTCACTCAAACTAATCGTCACAAAGCAATGAGGAGAACAAGATGTCCCAGATCCGAGATGTTGTTGTAGTCAGTGGTACCCGTACAGCCATAGGTACCTATGGTGGAAGCCTGAAAAGCACGCCTCCAGCCGAGCTTGCCGCAACCGTAGTACGTGAGGCCATTTCTCGTTCCGGGTTAGCGGGTGAAGACATCGAACACACCGTCATAGGCAATGTTATCCACACAGAACCGCGTGATATGTACATTAGCAGGGTCGCTTCTGTCAACGGTGGTATACCTGTTGAAACACCGGCATATACAGTAAACCGGCTTTGTGGCAGCGGCCTGCAGGCGATTATCAGTGCGGCACAGGTAATCATGCTGGGTGATGCCGACACAGCGGTGGCCGGGGGTGTCGAAAATATGAGCGCCGCACCTTACTGGTCACCCGCCATGCGCTGGGGTCAGCGCATGGGCGAAGGTAAAATGGTTGATGCAATGAATGCGGCCTTGCACGATCCTTTTGAAGCCTGTCACATGGGCATTACTGCGGAGAATGTTGCCGAGAAATATACTATCTCCCGCGAAGACCAGGACGCCCTGGCAGTAGAGAGTCACAAGCGTGCTGCCAATGCGATTGACCAAGGCTACTTCAAAGATCAGATCACACCGATTGAGTTGAAATCCCGTAAAGGTACAACAATCTTTGATACCGACGAGCATGTGCGCCGTGATGCCAGCATCGAAGGTATGGCGAAGTTATCTACGGTATTTAAGAAAGACGGATCTGTCACCGCCGGGAATGCCTCAGGCATCAATGATGGTGCAGCGGCGCTTACCCTGGTTGAGGCAAATTATGCTGAGAAAAAGGGATTGCAGGCCATGGCCCGGCTGGTTGGCTACGCCCATGCCGGCGTCGAACCGAGCCTGATGGGTACCGGACCCATTCCCGCTGTAAGAAAGCTAATGGAAAAAACCGGATTAAGTGTTGACGACATGGATGTGATCGAGGCCAATGAAGCCTTTGCAGTGCAGGCCCTGGCTGTGGTTCGGGAGTTGGGATTATCTGAAACGAAGACCAACCCCAACGGTAGTGGCATATCTCTTGGTCACCCGGTTGGTGCGACTGGCGCTATCATTACGGTAAAGGCACTCTACGAGCTACAAAGAATTGGTGGTCGTTACGCCCTGGTGACAATGTGTATCGGTGGTGGTCAGGGTATCGCAGCCGTGTTCGAGAAGATTTAGATCTCTTTCAAAGTGATTTTGACGCGTTCAGTGAGTCGGTAATCCGTCGTCCGAAAGGCGCGGCTCAGCCGCAGGGAGCCAACCAGATAATCCAATCCTGGGCCTTATTATTTCATGCAGAGTGCAGGATTTGGGACCTACTTCAAGAAAAGTCTATAAATCCGTTGATAAATAGCGAAAAAGGTTGATAATTTCGCGCAGAATTTCAAATTATGTACTACGATTAACAATGCGTTCCTGATGAGTGAAAAAGCCCCTATGAGTGATAGCACCTCGGCCACCCATGAATTGTTGTCAACGGTATTGCCCGAGCAGCAGCAATTCCATTCTCCCGTTCCACAAACCGACAGCCTGAGCAAGGCAATTAATCAGGCCGCAAGCGGCTTACTGGAACGCCAGGACGACAGTGGCTGGTGGTGTTTTGATCTGGAGGCCGATGCCACCATCCCATCTGAGTATATGCTGTTGCAACACTTTCTTGGCACGGTGGATAAAGATCTTGAAAGTCGCCTGGTGGAGTATTTGCATAGCCGTCAAATGACTGATGGAAGTTGGCCTTTGTACCATGCCGGCCCTGGAAACATCAGTGCGACAGTTAAGGCTTATTTTGCGCTGAAAGTAGCAGGCGAAGACCCGGCTTCAGATGCAATGAAAAGAGCACGCCATTGGGTACTTACCCACGGCGGCGCAGAGAATGCCAATGTCTTTACCCGTTTTACCCTGGCCCTGTTCGGACAAGCACCGTGGCGTATTGTTCCGTGCATGCCGATGGAAATTATTTTCTTACCTCACTGGTTCTTTTTTAGTTTAAGCAAAGTCTCGTACTGGTCTCGTTGTGTGATCATCCCTTTATTGATTCTTTACGCAAAACGACCAGTATTTGAACTCTTACCGGAACAGAACATCACCGAGCTTTTTCTATCACCTCCGGAAACATTGAAGAATCTTGATAAGTTCGTGCCTGGCAAGCCTATGAAAAACGCGTTTCTTGTACTCGATTGGATGCTAAAAAATATTGAGCCACTGAGTCCAAACTGGCTGCGACAAAGCGCTATCGACAAGGCGGAAAGATGGACTCGTGAACACATGAGTGGCACAGGCGGTATCGGCGGTATCTATCCG
Organism: Gammaproteobacteria bacterium; assembly: GCA_027292925.1. GTDB lineage: Bacteria > Pseudomonadota > Gammaproteobacteria > Pseudomonadales > Azotimanducaceae. Next base: position 381 of record JAPUGI010000333.1, on the reverse strand, counting down.
GCAATGGCAAATGCCATCACGGCACTGACCATATTGGGCTTTGACGATAGTGATCCCGATGTGAAAAGAGGATTACGGGCAATCGAAGATCTGGTTATTGATGAAGGTGAAGATTCCTACGTACAACCTTGTCTATCGCCTGTCTGGGATACCTGCCTGAGCATCAGCGCTCTATCCGAAGCAGAATTGAAAATTGATCACCGTAGCTTCACTTCAGCCGTCAGCTGGCTTTTCGATAAGCAGGTGTTTGTGCGTGGCGACTGGAAGTCAAAGGCAAGCGATCTGGATTGTGGTGGTTGGGCATTCCAGTTTGAAAATGATTACTATCCCGATGTCGATGATACCGCCAGTGTGGTTATGGCTATGCTCCGCATTGGTGTC
>JAPUGI010000332.1 GCA_027292925.1 Gammaproteobacteria bacterium | reverse complement strand
CGGTATCGTCGGAAAGTGCAACACTCCAGCCGAAGGCGTCGCCCTCTGCGCCATCAGCGGCAGTGAGTTTGACCTGCTGGCTCCAGGTCGTGCCGGAGCGTGTGAACACATAGGCTGAACCCGAGTTATCGCCCTTGTCAGCTTGAAACATGGCTCCAATCACGGCGGTGTCACCGGAAAGTGTGACTCTGCCGCCAAACCCATCCTTCGCCGCGCCATCATCGGCAGTGAGCTTGGCCTGTTGGTGCCAACTGTGGCCGGAGCGGGTGAAGACATAGGCCGCCCCCGCATCAACGCCCCTGATGTTGTCGTCCACTTTGTTGGCGCCAATCACCGCGGTATCGCCAGAGAGTGCAACGTTGAAGCCGAAGAAATCGTTGGGTGCCCCGTCGTCGGCGAGAAGCTTTACCTCCTCGATGGGCGTCACGGCCCAAGCCGACAAAGCAATTAATAACAGTACGCTCGCCAGAGTGCGCCAATAACGGCTTCTAGTGGGATTCACGCCTATAAAGGTCTTAATATTCATTTCCTCACGAGGGGAATTACCTGTTTCGAGACACCTACATCTCATCCCGGAGCTCCACCAGCAATGCCTGGTACTGCTTGAGTCGCAGTACCCACCAAAGTACGATAACAACCGCTGCCGAAATCTCGGTGTACATCAGCAAAAACTGTGCTTGATGAATGAACCCCGATAACTGCAGCAGCCACAGCACCGCGACATAAACCAGCAAGCTCCAGCAGTGTACCTTCATAATACGCACGATTCTGAGGCTGGATTCAATATTACGACAGCCAAAGGCCACCGTACCCTCGGGTCCACGATCTTCCCAGTGAATGGCCGAACGCCATACGCGGTAACTCCATAAGAATAGAACCGAAAGCACGACGACAAGCATGATTGCCGAGATCCAGCCTATCAAACCACCCACGGTCATGGCCATGAATACACCGGTTGCGATTGCCCCCAGGGTTATCACCAGTTCCAGGCCTTTCAAGGCGATTGACGTCATTCTGCGCCGCAGCAAAGACTTTCTAAGGGCTATGAAATCCGTACCACCGGACGCTTCGATGGATTGCCAGTCCTTCTTCAGTTGATCAATAAATGCATCATTCATGTTTCAGTATCTCTTTTAGCTGTGTCTTTGCCCGATTTACACGGGCGCCGACGTTAGAAGCGCTGATATCCAGAATCTCAGCAATCTCTTTGTAACTCATACCTTCCAGTAACAATGACACGACCTGGCGATGACGTATGGGTAGCCGGCGCACCGCCATCAACAGCCGGGTCTGGCCTTGGTCTTCTGACAGCTCCGTTTCCGGGTTGGTCTTGGCAGCGGTTTCATCGGCCTGCGCAGAAGATTTCACCTGGCGAACCTGGCGGGCCACGTGGTCAACCGACTTGTTATGGGCGATGCGAAGTACAAAAGCCTTGGCTTTTCCGGGTTCCTGCAAACGTGGCAGAGATTGCCAGACCGCCAATGCAATATCTTGAAGAACTTCTTCGCGCAGGGCGGGGTTGGCTTCATAGGAAGCGGCGACACGCGACATGGCGTGACCGTATTCCGCCAGTATTTTCTCTATGCTCCAAGTCGCGTTCATCAAGTATATAGTCTGCCTTTTTTCAAATTTATTACAACAAAATTATTTTGTAATAAATCTCTTAAATCAATGACTAATAGTGACATAGACATAAGGAACCACAAGCATGAAAAAAGTCATTCTTATATGTGCATTGCTAATCTGGAGCAGTGCTCAGGCAGAACCAACACTGTATCTGGGATTCCACCTGGTCGACCCATTGACCCGGCAGGAAACTCCCGATTCTTGGATGCTGGTTGCTGAAGGCATGATCACGGCAGTTGGCCAGGGCACCCCGCCCCCGGAGGTGTTGTCCGAGCACTCCACCATCGACTTCAAAGATATGCAGGGTGCATGGGCGATGCCGGGTTTGATTGACAGCCACGCACACGTGACACTCGGTGTTCTGGCGTGGAAAAAGACACGTGGGCAACTCAGTTTTGGTGTGGAATATGACCGCTCAATAACGGCACAAAACGCGCATGGCCTGCTCAACTACGGTGTGACCACGATACGTAATCCTGGGGGCGACACCGTTATTAACATCGCCTATGAGCGGGCGGTAGACACAGGTGAACTGGTCGGCCCGGAAGCGCAAAGCGCAGGTCTGGTCATTGACTCTGCGTCTATGGACGGTCTGACGGTCGCGCCTTCTACTGAACGGCCCATCGAGCTTATCGTCGAAGAACAAGCGGCAGCCGGTGTCGAATGGGTTAAGTTTTACCAGTCTTTGTCTGCGGACGAGTTGAAACGGGGAATTGTTGCGGCAGATAAACACGGTGTACGCAGTATCGTACACACCGGTCCCGTAAGTTGGACCGATGCGGCTGAAATGGGCGTGGATGCCATTGTCCACATGATGCCCACAAGCCCGGATTTACTCAGCCCCAAAGCCCGCGAGGCTTACCTGCTAAAGGCTCGTCCTGGTACCTTCAGTTTCTTTGAATGGTTCGAATTTGCCGACCTTGACGGTCCGGAAATTCAGACCATGATCGCAGCAATGGCGCGTCATTCAGTACATCTGGACGCTACCTTGGTCGTCTTTGAGGCTGCATTTTGGGGTGATGATACGCGTATTAACGAGAACCCGTTTTTATCCGACGTGCACCCGGCCATGCTTGAAACCTGGCGTAATACTTTTCGTTTCGATTTGGGCTGGGAGGAAAGCGACTATCAACGTGCCCGCGCCGTATGGAGCAAGGTATTGCGGCTGACCCGCATGATGCACGAGGCGGGTGTACCCATGAGCATCGGTACTGATCTGGGCAATCCCTGGGTAGTACCCGGTCGTAGTGTGCACCAGGAAATGGCCTTACATGTACAAGCGGGCATTGCTCCTTGGGCCGTGTTGCAAATGGCTACCACCAACGCCGCCCGTGCTCTGGGGGTGGAAGACCGCATTGGCCGCATTGCGCCCGGTTTCGAGGCCGATGTACTGTTTCTTGCCGGAAACCCTAGCAAAGACATTTCCCACACGCTGGAAATCATTGACGTGCTTAACAACGGTCACCTGGTCCAGCGTTTTGAACCTAAAGAAGTACAAAACCATTAATCGAGGAGAATCGAGTATGAAAAACCTGAAAGGCAATTTTTTGATATTTATTTTGGCAAGTTCGTTTCTGTGCGTTCACGCACAGGCAGATGATGAATCGCACAGCGATGACTGGCAGACGCCCGAAGCACTTGTTTCAGCCCTGTACGAAACAGTTAGCATCGCACCCGGCGAAGCGGCCGATTGGGATCGCTTCCGCGCGTTGTTCGCAGATGATGCACAACTCGTTATGGCACTGGACAGCACCAGGTTGTCTGGCTTGCTGGCCACTGATGTGGAAGGGCTGATCAAGCAAAGCGATGCTGTGTATGCCAGCACTGGCTTTATTGAAAATGAGCTGGCCCAGCACACTGTACAATTCGGTAATCTTGCCTCGGTTTACAGCACTTTTGAAGTTCGTTACAAGGAATCGGATCCGGCTCCACTGATGCGCGGCCTCAATCATTTTCAGTTATTGAATGACGGTGAACGTTGGTACATTATTTCCAATAGCTCGGTGATTGAGAATGCTCGCTGGGAGCTACCTGGTGAACTGGCAGTATCGATTCAGAAACAGTAACAATGGAAAACCGGGAAATGAATAGGGAAAAGGGAAAGCCGCGACACCCACATCTCTTACGGCTTGTAGCTCGGCTTTTGGGTGTCTTAGCTCGGTTTGCTAGCTCGGTTTGCAATCAATGGCTGCTAAGGGTGGGGCAATTTCGGATGCAAATCCTGGGGCAGTTTTGGGTGCAAATTAACAGACCAAAGTTCTGACGTAAAGCGATGTTAAATATATGCAGATTTATGGCAATACACCTTTTAATTTGTCCTATACTCAGAGTTATTGGTTTGACCGGCTTCTGTTATTCGGCGCTTTTTGACCGATACGGTGCCCGCTTTGCATTTGTGGCCAAAAAAACATGGTCTATACTTCTTATGCACAAATTAATCTAATACTAACAAGCACCCCCGGATAACGGGGCATCAACAATCAGATTCAATAGTGAGGTGTAGATATGATTATTTGGGGATCGCGCGGAATTACATCGACCAAAGCCAAAGGCGAAACTCACTGTCCTGCCTGTGCAGGAACCATGCCCTATCAGCACAAAAAAGTAAGGCGCTTTTTCACGCTCTATTTCATCCCCCTGATCCCGCTGGAAACCGTTGGCGAGTATGTCGAATGCCAGTCCTGCAAGGGTACTTTCAATATGGATATCCTTGGCTATGATCCGGAAGAGGAACAGCGGGCCATCCAAGCTGAATTTCACCGGGGCGTAATGGGGGTTATGGTCCGCATGATGCTCGCAGACGGCGTCATCGATGACGAGGAAGTCCAAACAGTGTGCCGGATTTATGGTGACCTGACAGATACCCAGATATACGCGGCCGATGTTCACGAGGAAGTTAGTAAAGTCCGCGAAGGAAATGTGGATATGGACGCTTTCCTTGCGGGGATTGCCGGGCTAATCAATGACCACGGAAAGGAAATGATCGTCAAGGCGGCTTACCTGATTGCTGCAGCAGACGGTGAATTTCAGGAAGAAGAAAAGGACATGCTGGGGCAGGTAGCTGCTGCGCTTGGTATGACTTCCGCACATCTTAAAGGGGTCATTGACAGCATTAACAATTAGCGTGCGGAAGATACTGAAATCATTGCCGTTTGCCTTGCCGATTCTCGGCACCGCGATCAATGCTCTGGTTCTGGCT
>JAPUGI010000331.1 GCA_027292925.1 Gammaproteobacteria bacterium | reverse complement strand
TTCTGCAAGTTGAACAGGGACTTCTGCCCCAGGATGCTATGGAACGGCATGGCTACGGAGCATGGACAACGCTTTTTGAATATCCGAAGACCGCTTGTGTCAGGCCCTTGATCCGGCCCGGTGTCAGTACGTCGTTTCGTGAGTATGTTGAGGGGGTGCAAGACCCGAACACGATCGACTGCAGTGACTTCGATATTCCATCGGTCACGCCGACCCAATAGCAACGCGAATGTCGGCTATTGGCCGAAAGCGGACGTTGCAGATGGGGGTCTGAATGTCCGCTTACGACCCAAAGCGGTCGTTCGCGTAACCGCAGGAATGGCTACGAATGGCCGCTACGCGATGACTGAGATACCCAGTTAGCTGACTCGTGCAGTGCACAACGCTATTTCCGCTTAGTGCTCAAAGCCGACATTCGCCGATCTGGTGCATTTGCAGATGCCGTCGGAATTTCCAGGGACAGCAGTTCACCTGATTGACATTGCGGAATCCAGGGTGTGGGACCAAAGGCCTATATCTAGAGGGCGACACATGACTGAGAATCTCGTCACTCGTTTGGAGAGTTCTCTAATGAATAACTGCCCGTCTAATTCTTCACGGAGGAAGTGTCATGAATCACGCTTTTATCCCCTGTGCCTTGTTTTGGCGACAGCTGTCTGGGCTGGGTCTGCAACTGCAAAAGATATTATCCACGATGCCGAGCACTATATTCTCGAGGCTCAGCATGGAAATGTGTGGACAGCTGAAGATGCGGAATTTAAGAAGAGACTTGCCGAACTAAAGAAAAAGCATGGCACCGCGCCAAATATCATCCATATCATGTGGGATGATATGGCGCTGGGAGAAGTCGGTATTCCCGCAATCCAGAAGGTGCGAGGCTTTGAAACGCCAAACATCAACCAAATGGCGGAAGATGGCATCAACTTCATGAGGATGTACACCGAGCCTTCCTGTACACCGAGTCGTGCAGCGGCCATTACCGGTCGGTACGCTAAGCGCAGCGGCATGCATACCGTCAGTTTCCCCATCGAATACTCCGGTATGGATGCGGATGAAGTAACAATTGCCGAAGTATTGAGCAAAGCAGGATACAACACTGCGTTCTATGGGAAATGGCATTTGGGTGACACGGAACCCAGCTATGCCCATAACCAGGGTTATGATGAGGCGTTTTTTACCCCTTACAATCAGGTGCCAAGTATGTGGCAACCTGTTGCTGAACTGATGAACGTTGTTACGGGTTTATACCCTGAGTACTACGCTAACGACCCTTATGATATAGACAAATTGTGGCAGCCACTGGGTCAGGTTTGGACAATTGAAGGCACCAAAGGCGGCAGGACTCTTGAATGGGGACCTCCGCCAAAGAATGAGAACTATTGGGATATTGAGACAGAGTCCCAGACGCGGGCCCTCGAATTTATCAGTAAAAGTACCCAGGAAAAGAAACCTTTCTATGTCGCTTATTGGCCGATCCTGCTCTCCTTCATACCCGATCAGCGGGTACAAAAAAACCTGAGTTCCAATAAGAATAGATCACAAGAGGCAATTGTCAGAGTAGATCTTTTTATCGGCAAATTGCAGCAGCATCTTAAAGATTTAGGTATTGCCGAAAATACACTTGTGATCGTAATGGCTGATAACGGACCGTTCACACATCATGGTCCACGTGGGATGGTAGAAACGCTATACACCGGTGGTAAAGGTGACTTCACCGAAGGTGGTGTTCGTGTACCAGCCCTGGCCACTTGGCCAGGCGTCATTCCAGAAGGTGAAATTGTTGGTGACATTATTCATATTACTGACCTGTTCACGACGTTCGCTAGTTTAGGTGACGCAACCGAATATATCCCTCGTGATAGAGTGATTGATGGTGTTGATCAGACTGCATTGCTAATGAAGGGAGATACCCATAGTCGACGTGACTATGTGATGATTTATCAAGGACCCAACTTAAGTGCAGCGGTAAAAGGCCGTTTCAAACGCGATTGGGCTAACGCACTGGTTGGTTTATCCGGTGCAGAATTTTACGATTTGTATACCGATCCTAGAGAAGCACACGGTGAAATGATTGAACAGTTTCACATCAAGAGCATGTTCAATCGTCAGCGCCAGCGTCATCTGGTCTGGATGGAGAAATACGAAAATCGCCCTGATGCAACGCGCGGGCCAGCCCTAACAGGTATAGAAAATGCTCGCCCAGAGACTCTCAAACTCAATGATGCACCGTCAGAAAATCTTCCATTCGACGTGCAAGATGTCATTGATTTCGATACACCCTGGACACAGAGCGATAAGTAGCGGTTTGCCGCATATTGCATTGAAATCATTGTTGATTGGTCTGGTTTGATGCCTAGATACTAGCTTTCCGGGCGGCAACCCCCCGTGTCTAGTTTTTTGCCCGTTTGTTTGCAATAGGGGATTACTAACTGGTGAGCAAGTCTAAAGGAATCAAGTCACAGCACTTTTCACGTCGCGACATTCTCGCCTCAACGGTTCTTGCTGCTGGAGTTTTCGCGGTAGACTCGGCGGTCAGCGGAACAGAGGCTATGCCTTCATCAAAAAAGGGCATGCCACTAAGGATCGCAGGTTATCGATTTAATCGGCTCGCTGCCCTTGTTGATGGCAAGGTGCCGGTTGAAGGCTGCGATGTCAGCTTCGAGCTTTCCAAAATCAGTGATATGAATACCGATGTGTTCAGCGGCGCTCAAGCGCGTGATGTGACAGAGATTGGTCTGCATCCATTCATGCTGGCTTATGCTAACGCGGGGTTTCGTGATTACACTTTATTGCCAATATTTCCCTTACGACTTTTTCGCCATAAAAGCATCTTTATTCGTACGGATCGGGGCATAAGGAAACCCGAAGACCTTCGTGGCAAGACGATCGGGACTTCTGGTTATTCCTCATCATCACTTACCTGGATTCGCGGCTTACTTCAGGATGAATACGGTATTAGTCCGAAGGATGTGGAGTGGGTGATTTCTGCTGATGACTCGGCAGCGGATAAGCAGGGTGTAGTTTCTAAGCAAGAATTGGTGTTACCTGAAGGTCTGAAAACAAAGATTGGGCCAGCCGGCAAGGATGAATCGGATCTACTTGAAAGTGGCGATGTGGACGTGCTGTTCCACGCTGCTGAGCCACGAGCCTACTTGCAGGGTAATCCGAATGTAGTCCGACTCTTTCCGGATTACCGCTCCGCTGAGCGGGCCTACTATGCGAAAACAGGTATATTTCCTATCATGCATGTGGTGGCGGTGAGATCTTCGTTGCTTGAGAAGAATCCTTGGTTAGCCGAAGCAGTTTTTAATGCGTATTCAAAATCAAAGCAGATGGATTATGATTTCATGTCTAGCCTGGGCTGGATCTTCGACTCCCTGCCTTGGTATCCGCAGGAGCTGGAAGAAACCAAAAAGCTGATGGGCGATAACTTTTATTCTTATGGAATGGCAGCTAACCGCGACACGCTGGAAACGCTCTTTAGGTACTCATACGAACAGGGCTTGAGTCGCCGCGAGCTCACAATTGATGAGTTGTTTGCTCCTGAAGGTCTGAAACTTGAAGAATCAGCCTGAATATTAGATCGCCCGTTCTGCTTCATTGCCAGTAAAGTCCTGCTTTGGCGGTTTTTTTATTCACCAAACGTCCGCTTCTGGCCGAAAGCTGCCCGTGCACTGCACAACGC
>JAPUGI010000330.1 GCA_027292925.1 Gammaproteobacteria bacterium | reverse complement strand
TGGCTCAACCATCGGTAGCGGCCGCATTTGCCATATCGATCCGGAGCATTTCACCGTAAGTGACAAGCCCCAGTATCAAGGATCATCCCGTGGCATCGAATATGAGACATCTTACGCATTGGGGTCCGCTGTCGGCGTCGCTGATATTGATGCGGCTACCTACTGCGGTTTCCTGTGCAACGAATTTGGCATGGATCCAATTTCACTGGGCGGGTCTATCGCCGCGGCAATGGAATTGTTTGAGATCGGTGCAATAAGCGAAGCCGATACCGGGGGAGTTAATTTGCAATTTGGATCAGCGCAGGCACTTGTTCAAATGACTGAAGCCACCGCGCGAGCAGAAGGATTCGGTGTGGATATAGGCTTGGGATCGAAGAGATTATGTGAAAAATACGGTCATGCAGAACTTTCCATGTCGGTCAAAGGCCAGGAATTTGCTGCCTATGATGGACGCAGCATGCAGGGAATGGGGCTGGCATACGCCACCAGTAATCGTGGTGCCTGTCATTTGCGAGCCAACCCCTATGAAGATGATTCCGCAACGACACAACCGGATACAAAAGCACGGGTAGTCAAGGAATCACAGGACTACGTTGCCGCTGTTGATTCCAGTGGTTTGTGTCTTTTCGCTGGAGATGCGGGAATGACGGAGGAAGATTTTGCTGACCAAATCAATGCTGCCTGTGACGGTGCCTGGAGTCTGGATCGACTCAGGGAAACCGGAGAACGGATCTGGAACCTCGAACGCCAGTTCAATCTCGCTGCGGGTTTAAGTAACAAGGATGACACACTGCCAGCCAGATTGCTCAAAGAGCCTGCGCCCAGCGGTTCCGGCAAAGGCCTCGTCTGTCGTCTGGATGAAATGTTACCCGAATATTACCGCTTACGGGGCTGGGATGAGTCAGGCGTACCCCTGGCGAAAACTCTGTCACGATTAAGATTGTCCACATGACAGAAGAGGAAAAAATAAGTACGACAACAAATAAGGACAACAATGATCTCTGCTATGTCAGTGCGACAGAAGCGTTACGACTTTTTAAATCCAGATCATTGTCCCCAGTCGAATTGCTGGACGCACAAATTGCGCGGACACAAGCAGTCGAACCCGTGATCAACGCCTTTACCTACGATCGTTTTGAGCAGGCCAGAAAAGCGGCCAGTGAAGCTGAAGATATTTACATGAAAAACCCGGAGAACTCAGCTCCACTTGCTGGCATTTGCATCGCCGTCAAGGATGAAATGGCGATACAGGGTGAGAACACGACGGAAGGTTCATTGCTGTTTAAAGACAACATCGACGTAGATACTCACCCAATGGTTGAAAGGCTGATGCAAGCAGGTGCAATCATTCACGCACGAAGCACAGTGCCTGAATTCTCCAGTGCGGTATTCACTCGAAATCGCCTCCATGGCACGACCTGTAATCCCTGGAACCCGAAGTACAGCCCCGGTGGATCCTCAGGCGGCTCTGCAGCTGCGTTGGCGGCCGGCACAACAACTCTGGCTACAGGTTCGGATATCGCCGGTTCAATCAGGGTGCCGGCCAGTTTATGTGGCATTGTTGGCATGAAGCCAAGTTACGGACGCGTACCGGAAAGCGATCCCTATTATTCCCTGGATACCTATAACCATAATGGACCTATGGCGCGCAACGTTGAAGATTGTGCATTGATGCTACAGATTATTAACGGACCACACCCCCATGATCTGGCCAGCCTGAGGCCAAAACTTCAGGTTCCAGTCCGGTTCGATGGCATCAGGGATATGCGTATCGCATGCTCTTTCGATCTGGGTTTTTTCAATGTGGAAACAGAAATAAGGACAAACACAAACAAGGTGTGCCAGGCGCTGAAAGAGCTTGGCGCCATTATCGAAGAAGTTGATATTCCCTGGGATAATTCCATTGCCAGTGCCGCCCGTTCCCATTTCGGATTTCGCATGGGCCGTGATCTAGCCGGACATCTCGACAGCCATCGCGAGTCGATGAATGATTACAGTATTGAATTGGCTGAGATTGGTCTTGCAACCCTGCCCGAAGACTACCTCGACTCCATAAGAACCGTGGGCAATATGTATGTGGTAATGGGTGAACTGCTGGAACAATATGACGCGCTTATTTGCCCCACCATTGCCACTTGTGGATGGCCAGCCGAAGGGAAAAAAGAGGCCTTTGATCTTGTCCTGGAAGAATGCATGACATGGCCCTTTAACATGCTTGGCCGTTGCCCGGTTTTGTCGATTCCATCTGGACAGGCAGGTAACGGGGTTCCCACAGGTATTCAAATAGTCGGTAGAACCTATGATGATCTGACCGTCCTGCAAATCGGCGCAAACTTGCAGTCTATCTTGCAATGGCACACTCAACATCCTCCTGTATAAACATAACAAATTTATGTCTGTTCAATTTCCACAACCCCATTGCAATTCTTATTATGCGGCGAGCGCGAATGAGATTCCGGAATATCCACAGCTCGAAGGGTCCCACAGTTGCGATGTTTGTATCATCGGAGGCGGTTTCACCGGTATTTCCTCTGCGCTCGAATTGAGTGAACGGGGTTACAAAGTCATTGTTGTTGAAGCCAACCAGGTAAGCTGGGGTGCATCGGCGGTCAACTGATTGGTGGTATCAGTGGTGAAACCCGGCTAAACAAGTTTCAGGACAAGGACATGTCTGATCTCATCTGGGATATGCGCTGGGCGGGCAATGACATCGTAAAGCAGCGGGTTGAAAAATATAACATTAGTTGCGACCTGAAATTTGGTTATATAGACGTTTCTATTAAACCACGTCATTGGCGATACCTGGAAGAGGAATACGAACAATTGCAAAAGCGTAGTTTCCCCCATGAATTAAGATTGGTACCACAAGCAGAAATTCGGGACGTAGTAGGTAGCGATGCATACACGGGTGGACTAATCAATATGGCCAATGGTCACTTGCATCCATTAAATCTCTGTATTGGTGAGGCCGCAGTTACAGTAGAACAGGGCACAGGGATTTTTGAGCGTTCGACTGTCACCCGCATTGAACATGGTATTAAACCAAAGGTTTATACAGACAAAGGCCACGTGATAAGTGATTTCGTCATCCTCGCGGGTAATGCATATCATGGTTTGGAACAAAAACACCTTGGTGGAGTGGTTTTTCCGGCAGGGAGTTTTATTATCGCCACAGAACCATTATCAGAAAACGTTGTAAACGAGATCAATCCGCTGGATCTGGCGGTGTGCGATCCGAATTATGTAGTGGATTACTTCCGCTTGAGTGCCGACAGGCGCAT
>JAPUGI010000033.1 GCA_027292925.1 Gammaproteobacteria bacterium | reverse complement strand
CTTTCCGCGATATCTTCCTTCATTACCAATCGGTCGATGACGGCTTCAACGGTGTGCTTCCTGCGTTTATCCAGTGCTTCAATTTCCTCGCTACGAACGATTTCCCCATCGACCCGCAGGCGGACGTATCCCTGGGCGCGGTCATCTGCCAGCAGATCGCGATGTTCACCCTTGCGATTGATCAGTAGCGGAACCAGGAGCAGAAGCCTCGTTCCCTCAGGGCTTGACATGAGTTCACGAGTAATATTTTGCGCCGTTTGCTCCTGCACCTTACGCCCGCACTGATGACAGAACTGTTCACCTACCCGTGCGAACAGGACCCGCAGATAGTCTGAGATTTCGGTAATGGTGCCCACGGTAGAACGGGGATTGCGGCTGGTGGTTTTTTGCTCTATCGAGATGGTGGGCGAAAGACCGCGGATGGTGTCGTATTTGGGTTTCTCCATTTGACCCAGGAATTGCCTGGCGTAGGCCGACAAGGATTCCACGTAACGTCTCTGTCCTTCGGCGTATAACGTATCAAAGGCCAGTGATGACTTTCCCGAGCCGGATACGCCTGTCAGCACGACCAGTTTGCGCTTCGGAATTTTGACTTCAATAGATTTGAGGTTGTGCTCCCTTGCACCACGAATCAGGATGTGGTCCAGTTCTTCTGAGGCTTTTTTCATGTACTTCTTAAGATTGCGATGGTTCTCGGTGTAGTTTTTGTTGGAATTTGATTCATTAACTATACAGCTTTTAAGTGAGGTGCAAATCTTCCAGGCGATCAAATCGCTTAAGTTGCAGCAGGAATTTCAAGGTAAGCTCGACCCTAACCTCGGTTTCCACCACCGCCCAGGTAGCAGGATAATCACCACCCCATGACCAACGGGGTGTCCAGCAACCCTCTTCAGATTGCTGATCGATCTGGTAGTCAAAATTAGCATCGAGTGAATCACTGAAAAAATTCGCAAAAACCGAATCCGGGTGATCGACGAGTCCAATCGGCGTGAGCCCGTATTCTTCCCAGTCGCTCGGTTCAACTTTTACCAGCTGAAACGCGTGTTCCAATAGGAGCGGAAGCATCGCTTCCCGGTAGTTTTCACCGAGAAATTCACAATGATACAAACGCGAGTAGCACAAGAGTTCATGCATTTCCAGTTCATGGTTTGCGATATGTTCAAGCGCTCTTTCCAGCAAGGAGTTGACGGTCTCGGCGGCAAGGCCAGTGCCATAGCGCAACAAGTATCCCAGCACTTCTGCGCCCGGGTTAGCGAGAAATTTATCGGTGCAGGCCCACTTACTGTTGAATCGCCACCAGGGTGCGTGCGGAGCATCATTGCAATCGCTGTTGATATTTGGCCAGTTGTTGAACTGATATTGTTGTTCCAGGTAATCCATTGCCTTTATGAGGGTTTGATTTTCTGCCTCGAGACGAACTTCCCCCATGATCTGGAGGGCGATCGTGGTGCAGATAACCGAAGAGTTCTTCGTGCGCAGGTCCAGTTCAAGTCCGTTACCGAATCCGCCGTCTTCGTTCTTGTATTCAATTAGTGCATCTAGCACCCGATCCGCGTCTCCCGCTTCGAAGTGGAATGCAAAACGCTGACGTTGTAGATTGTTACCATTATCAAGAAGAAAATTCGCTGCCCGTTTCAGGGCAGCAGCAGGCAGTTGGCTCGCCATGGTCATATTTCCTTTAGGACTGCCTGTCATTATAGATAACCCTTGCTGACAGCCTTGTGTCAGGAGAGTTAAGAAATTTGTGGATCAGGGCTAACGATGCGCCGAGCAGATAGACTATTTCAGCTTATGTTGTTGCTACAGGAAGGCAAGGTGCGCACTGCGCGGTATCTGGGTGAGAAATTGGAAGTCTCTGACAGGACCATCTATCGGGATATCAGCGACCTGGTGGGCTCGGGAATGCCCATAGACGGGGAGGCGGGAGTCGGCTATCTCCTGCGCGATGAGTATCGTCTGCCGCCGCTGATGTTTAACAGCGAGGAATTAAAAGCCCTGGCACTTGGTGCACTAATGGTACGAGCCTGGTCGGATAAGAAGTTGGGGTCTACCACCGCAACCGCCATTCGCAAGATTGAGTCCATTCTGCCTTCGAACCTTAAAAAGGAAATAAAGCTGAATGCCATCAAGGTACCAGGGTACCAGATGTCGGAGAGGCTGAGTAACAATCTTGAAATGGTGCGGATCGCATCAGAGGAGTGTCGAAAGCTGGACGTGTGTTACCGATCCATAAAAGGTGAAGAAACAAGGAGAACGATTTGGCCACTCATCTTGTACTTCTGGGGAAATAAATGGACGGTAGGTGCCTGGTGTGAATTGCGAGAAGATTTTCGTTCCTTTCGCGTGGACTTGATCACTGAAGTCGTTAATAGTGAGGAAGTTTTTGAAGCGGTACCCGGCAGGAACCTACAGGCCTATATTGATTACCAGTCCGAAGAATAAACGGAGAAACAGATGGCAAAGAAACCGGTAACTGCATGTCTGATCATTATCGGCAACGAAATACTGTCCGGTAGAACCCAGGACACGAATCTTGCTTATCTGGCAAAAGAGCTCAACGAACTGGGGGTTCGCATGGTGGAAGCACGGGTAATCCCCGACGTGGAGGAAACAATAGTTGATACGGTAAATGAATGCAGGGCGAAATTTGATTACGTATTTACCACTGGCGGCATAGGACCAACCCATGATGACATTACCGCGGACTGTATTGCACTTGCTTTTGACACAGAGTTGGAACTGCACCCTGATGTGGTTGAACTCATAAAGCGCAGGGAAGCCCCGCCTGAAGTGATGGAATCGAGACTGCGCATGGCCAGGATACCTAAGGGGGCCGCGCTGATTGAAAACCCCACCGGTGGTCCACCGGGATTCCAGATGGAAAATGTATTTGTTATGGCAGGCGTTCCCATGGTGATGCAGGCAATGGCAACCACGTTTAACAAAGAGCGAATTCCCGGCGGCGATCCGCTTCGTTCAAGATCAATCGGTGCCTATTTAAGTGAAAGCAAAGTTGCTGTCAATCTGGGCGCCATCCAGGAAGAACATCCAGACGTGGATCTGGGTTCTTATCCTTTCTACCGCCAGGATGGCTACGGCACCAACCTGGTGATGCGTGGTACCGATGAGGCGGAGCTGGATGAGATGCTAGGGAAGGTGCGACAAATGATAGTCGACTTTGGCGTAGAACCGTTTGAGGAATAGTCACTGCGCCGCTTTTTTAACCAGAGCCGTTCTTTTCCTCTCCACCAGATTCTGTAATCTGGCGTGGATATTCGCGGTGAGAGGCCAGGTGATACAAAGGTAAAATGCAACAACAAAGACCACCGTAGGAACAATGGCATAGAGTATGCCTAGCCATCTCAATTCGTCGGGACCGTTAACGGCACCTTCAAGCGCCGAATAACCAACAAAACCTAATATGGGCAGTGACAATCCGCCGAAGGAGGCCGCGCACTTGGTCATGAGCCCATGAATGGCGAAATAACTCGCGGGTCTCGCACTGCCGGATCGGACCGTATCAAGATCAACCACATCAGCGAGCATAGCCCGGGGCAAGTAAGCGAATGCTCCGAAACAAAAACCCTTCAATGCAAACAAGATGTAGAACTCTGTGATTTGTCCGTAGTCCAGCATAAAACAACTGATTGACACGATCCCCACAAAAACCATGGCCATGGCCAATGACTGGTGTTTACCTAATTTTTTCGCAATCCAGTCCCAAATCGGTATCGCTGCCAGACCAACAACAAAATAAATTACATACAGACGTCCAACCTTGTCTGCGCCGATATAGTCCTGCAAAAAGAACAGCGACAAGGTATTTCGAAAATTCTCTCCGCCAGCTATCAACAGTTCAATAGTCAGTAACCTGATAAAAAGTTTGTTCTTGTACATTTTTCTGAGAGAACTGACTAGACGAACCCTGGGTGCGTTAAAATTCGGTACTTCCGGTACTCTCCAGATCACCAACATTACGGTCACCGGCAATAGGGTAACAATGACCCAGGAGAAGTTGCTTAGCACGAAACTCGCTTTGGTATTGTCAAAAACCTCCTCTGAGAAGAGAACGATGGCGGAAGCCGTTATCAGTCCAATCAATACGTACTTTTCTCGCGCTGACTGGATCATGGTGCGAGTGTGATATTCGCCTGAGAGTTCCATTCCCCATGCCGCGTAAGGTAAACCTAATTTTGTGGTTGAGGCGCGAAGCAGTATGAAGAAAAACGCAAGGTAAAAAATCGTTGCGCCCGACCCTGGGTTCAATAGCATCCATACAGCAAAAGCATAGATAGGTACTCCTATCACCAGCCAGGGTTTTCTCCTGCCCCATCGCGTCTGGAATCGATCGCTGAAAAAACCCATTACCGGATCTGAGATTGCGTCAAATATTGCTGCTGAAAAAATAACAAGGCCGATGAGCCCAAGATCAATGGCGATTTCAGTCGAGTAAAGTCTTGGAATCCATACACCCAGAGGGTAAGAAATGATGGCAAGGGGCAGGCTTACCGAGCCATAAATCCATGCTGTAGATTTGCTAATGACAGGCGAAACCGGCTTGGATAGTGGTGCCTCCACCGTTGCAGCATCGCTCATCAGGAAACTGCTTCGTTGCCTACTGATCCTGCGCGGACGTGCTGCATCGTGTCCTTATCAACCCGAAACAAACAAGCATACAAGCAGTGAGATTCCCCTGAGAATGATGTGGACGTCAGATCATATACCTGTTTTTTCCTTTATGCACAACGGCACCCCACCTATAGTAGTGGCAGCAAACAAAACCAAGGGGAAAAATCATGTGTGATGAAGATACCGTTGAAGACAATAAGAAATTTCTGAGCGGGGCGGGGTATCTGTCACGTAGGCAGTTCAACATGCTAACGGCTGGAACGGCGCTGGCTATGCTACTGCCGCGAGACGCCAATGCGCTGGACGTAACCGAAGGTAACGTTAATGTGCCAACGCCTGACGGTTTAGCTGATTGTTATTTCGTTCACCCTTCAAGTGGCAAACATGCTGGTGTCATCATGTGGCCGGATATTCTGGGGTTGCGTCCGACGTTTCGATTGATGGGTAAACGCCTTGCTGAATCCGGCTACTCGGTATTGGTAGTTAATCCTTATTATCGCGGCGTAAAATCCCCCGTGGTATCGGAAGGAGCAAGTTTCCAGGACCCATCCATCCGTAGCACAGTTATGCCCCTGTACAGACAACTATCCGCGGAGACTCACACAACTGATGCGCGGGCTTTTGTCGAGTTCCTCGACCGGCAAACCGTAGTTGATACAGGTCGCAAGATTGGCGCCATGGGTTATTGCATGGGTGGCCCTATTACTGTGCGAACCGCCGCCGCCGTGCCTGAGAGGGTAGGCGCAGGCGCCACTTTTCATGGCGGCGGATTGGTCACCGATGAGGAGGATAGCCCGCACCTGCTGGTCCCTGAAATGAAGGCACACTTCCTCATTGCGATTGCGGCAAATGATGACGAACGTGACCCGGGGGCCAAGAAAGTCTTACGGGAAACTTTTAATAAGGCCGGGTTACCTGCGGAAATAGAAGTCTACGAGGGTACCATGCATGGTTGGTGCCCTCCCGATAACCCTGTGTACAACGAAACGCAAGCGGAGCGCGCGTGGACCCGATTGTTGGTCCTTTTTGAAACTGCGCTGGGGTGAAACATGAATCTTTGTATTCAGGAACTAGATACCCAGGGAACAAGGTAGATGATTTCAGTGGTGCGAACCGACACGCACCATCACTTGTACTTCCGGCGTGCCTTTCCACATTACATAGGGTCCTTCGTTATTGGGGTCCGTAAAGATGCTAACTGGTGTGCAGGGACAGGACTGGAAGGTGAAACCCAAGAGCCATAATGGTAATGTATGGATAGTAAAATTCACGAGGCGAGATTCGTTATGAGTGAAGCGGTTGAAATTCCCGAAGAGCATGACCTTGATACCAGTTGGATGGAAAACATGGGTGAATGGGGTGCCAATGCCAGACCTGGTAAGCGAGGCTTAACTTTAGCGGACATTCAGGTGGGCAGCTATGGTGACCTCCCTGAAGTTAGCGATAACATGACTGGTCGCCCACGAGGTGCTGCCGTGCGCCCTGAAGCTTATAGAGTGGGTGCATATTCAGTTCACACGCTGTCAGAAATCTGGTTGGACAATGCAGAATATTTATATGAAGAAGCGCTTCAACGTCAGTGGAGTTCGGCCACAGATATTCCATGGCATACGCTTGAGCCGTTGCCTGACGATGTAGAAGAGGCTGAATGCTTTCTTTGTACTTTTTTTAACGAAGTGGAATTTGTGGCTGGAGATGTTCCTGCTCGCTGGATAGCTAAAACTACCCCGGATTATCTGGAAGCGCGAAATGTGCTGGTTGTCCAGGTGATGGACGAGGCCAGGCATATGGACGTCTTCCGTAAACGCGCATTGGCAAATGGCGGTGGTTTAATGCGTATGTCGGGTGCTACATCGGGTTTTGTCGGCAGTATTGATCTGGCCAGGGATTTTACCGAGATGTCCACACGACTCCATATATCCGGAGAGGGCGCTGTGCTGACCATGTTCCGCATGGGAGAACTCTTTGGTCAAAATGAAGCTGAAAAAACCATGTATCGATTATGTGCTCAGGATGAAGCAAGACATGTGGCATTCGGTGTTATGCATCTGCGTTTCCTGGCCGCAGCAGAGCCGGAGCGTGGTGAAGAAATTAACTGTTATCTCGATGAAGCTGAAGGACAATTAATATCCGGTCAACAAAATCCCGCCGGAGCACTGGCAGAGACCAGTGAAGCATTGGCAGTCTTGTTGGGAGGTGGAATGCAGCATTACGATGAGGGTCATAAGAAACTACTCGTGATCCGTCGCCGCCAACTCAAGGAATATATGAAGCGTGTTATGAGCGCTGGTTTTGGCGAGCGGTTTGAGAATGGCCGTTCACCTATTCCCGAGCGATATGCTGCTTCTGCCTAGCTCGTATCTGAAAAGCGCAAACCCGTCTGTCAACTGAGAGGCTACATGTCCGAAAAACTGCCCACTGAGGCCGCGGTTACCGCAGCTGGTGAAGCTGATAGTAAAACAATCGAACCGGTGCATGGTGTTCATAAACCCAAGTACGACTGGATGGGTCTAACCAATGAATGGGGCGTTCGCGTAAAACCCGGCATACACGGCCTTAGACTCGGCGACCTGAATGTGGGTATTTATGGTGAGATTCCCGAATTCTGGGAGGACCAGACTCGCAGGCCACGGGGCGCTCTGTCACGACCGGGTATCCCACCACTCCCATATTCGCTGCGCTACAAACACGAAATGTGGGCTGATTGTGCAGCAGATCTTTATGAAGAGGCGATACAGCGCCGTTGGATACCAGCGACAGAAGTACCGTGGGACTCCCTCGAGGTTCTGCCGGATGATGTTGAGCGAGCGGTTTGTCAGATTTGCACGGAATTGTCGCAGTGTGCAAACACTGAATTGGAAATTATAGCCTATTGGCAAGATCGAATGTCCTACGGGTATTTTGAAGTTAAACAATTTCTCGCCACTGTTACATTCGACTGCGCCCGCCATATGGAAGTGCTAAGAAAGCGCGCACTGTCCAACGGTGGTGGACTGGGCATCGAGAGTCGGGGCCGGGTTAACCGAATGATTCTTGAAAGTAGCGGTGGTTGGACAGAAGCGGTTGTTTACCTCTATCTCATGCGTGGTACCTACATAACGCGGCTGCTAACGGGTTTGCTCAGTTCTGCTCACAATGATGCCGAGTCGTTTATATACAGTCACATGCTGGAAGATCATGCTCGACATCTAACCTATGGTTACGACCATCTTAAGTACGCAGCCACCCATCGCAAGGGTTCGACCGCGATTATGCGAACGCTGCTAACGATCGGAGAAGGCCATATGGCTGATGAGCTGAAAGATGGTGTGGTCAGATCCGCAATGGCGATCATTTTCGGTGGCGGGATTGAAGGTGGTCGGACCCGTGGCATGAAGCGCTATTTGCTTCTGGTCAGAGAATTCCTGGAGGACTATCTTGCACTATGCCGTTGGTTAGGAATTGATCGAGAGGAAACGCTTCACCCGATGTTGAAGAGCTATCTGGAGGATTGACGGTGGCAGTATTCCCCTCAAAGGAATGGTTTGAGGAAGTTCGTGAGGTGTACAACTCAGACAGAAGCTTACACAGTGGTGGTGGTGGTGCCTGCGACACCACGGCGGGATTTAGCATAGGTGATAGGCGATACCGCATTGAGTTTGCAGGTTTAGAGTGTGCGGAAGTCAGGGAAAGCAATGACGCAGAACTAGCGGAAACTGATTTCATTATTGAAATGCCGATAGAGTCCTGGAAAGCCATGGTGCGGGACGTACAGGAAAACGGCAAAGCGAGTTCAAGTCAAACCTTGAACAGCCTCGATTTAGGTCTGGAAGATGGCATTGCACACTCCCCCGTTGATGATCAATACAAGCAGGATCTATTTTACCGATACAATCAGAACTTCCAGGATTTTTTTAACGCCTCGTCCCGAGTCGAAACTACATTGGAGTGAATCAATGTCTGACCTTTCAGCAAAGAAGCTAAAAAAGGCCCAGAGCATCGTGAATAGTGATTTAAACTTCCGGCATCTTGGCAACGTCGATCTCAAGATGGGAATCAAGGTAGGCAGAACAATGTACCTGATTTCTTTTGAAGGATTCAGTTGTCATACCGTACGCAAAATCAGTGCGAAGGAGGTACGCGATACCGATTTTGTAATTGAGATGTCGCCGGGTCAATGGGACCATTTTATTGCTGGTTGCCGGTCTGGTAACGGACCAGGCCTGGCTCAACTCGATAGTACAGAATATGTCGTGAAGGCAGCCGATCCAAGGAAAAAACTGGAGTTCCTGCGTTATCACACATCGATACAAGCTTTCTTCGAAGCTTACGCGACGCTTGAACCAACCCCGGCCTGATATGCCGATATATGAATATCGCTGCCGTGTTTGCGAAGGCCTAACGGACAAGTACTTCCCAAACACCGACGCCCCCGACGCACTTCCGTGCAAGCATTGCGGCAGTAACGACACCCATCGAATTGTATCCGGGGCTGTATATCATCCATCCGAAGCCACAAAGACTTCCAAGTTGGATCCAAGATACGAGAAGATGGTTGATCGTGCGATGCGGAACAGCAGTTCCGCCGATCCGGAAAGGATACTCAGAAAAATGAAGCCCTACCCAAAGAAAAAGTAGTTCGCCTTTGGTCTGAATGCCAGTAAAAATGTGACAATAGGATCCTACACATAAACAGGGTCCCGTTTCGTCATGAACAATCCCAATCTCCTGGTAGAACAAGATGGTGAAGTCACCGTCATTACGATCAACCGCCCCAAAGCGCGGAATGCCGTGGATGGTCCCACTGCAGCCTTGCTGGCAGAAGCTTTTCGACATTTTGACAGCGACGAATCACAGAAGGTCGCAATCCTGACCGGAGCGGAAAATACTTTCTGTGCCGGTGCAGATTTGAAAGCTGTGTCTACCGGTCATGGCAACCGGGTTGACCGGGACGGTGATGGTCCCATGGGACCCACGCGAATGTTGTTGTCCAAACCCGTTATCGCCGCGGTCGAGGGATTCGCCGTGGCGGGAGGGCTCGAACTGGCGGTGTGGTGTGATCTCAGGGTGGCCGCACGCGATGCCGTATTTGGAGTCTACTGTCGACGCTGGGGTGTACCCCTGGTAGATGGAGGCACTATCCGCTTAAGTCGATTGTTGGGTCATAGCCATGCGCTCGACCTGATACTCACTGGCAGAGGCGTGAGCGGGGACGAGGCCCTCGCCATGGGGTTAGCCAACCGGCTCTCTGAGCCTGGCGAAGCTCTGCAAAAGTCCATGGAGCTGGCCAGAGAACTTTGTCAGTTTCCACAATTATGTTTACGAAACGATAGACTCTCTTCATACCAGCAATGGGGTATGTCCGTCGAAGATGCACTTTCAAATGAGACTGACCTTGGGAGAGAGGTCATCAAATCCGGTGAAACCCGTGCCGGTGCAGAGAGGTTTGCCGCTGGCAAGGGCAGGCACGGTAACTTCTCGGACATCTGAATCCAATCTACTCATGAACCCTGCAACCGTCGGCGTATCCACCAGGTGCCCAGTGTGCCCAGAATAAGGATCAGGATGCCGCCAAACATCATTACCCGTATGCCGCCCGGGAGGATGTAGCCAAGTCCGAGAAAGTCAGGCACACCTGTTTGCCAGAATGCCCACTCGAACCCGAGCCTCGTTGCGAGTGACAGGTTGCCCGAGGCCAGAACGATAATCGCGTCGCCGCTATCTGGATTGATACGGACAGCTGCGTTTATCGCCGGATCATTTTGGCCATCATGGCCGTAGACATAGTCTCCGGATTCCGTTGGTGCATACAAGATCGTACCCAGGCCCCATATATCGAGGCCAAAGTAGCTCGCATTCGGTTCACGCATCAGCCCGATAGTTTCCTGCCGAAGAAGGTTGGGTGACGTGTGATCCGCCAGCAGTGCCTGCACCAGCCTGATCATATCCGACACTGAAGTCGAGAACCCTGTGGCCGCGCTCGAGGCGTATTGATACGAAGTCGCTTGTCGACCCTTTCCATCGTAGGAAATCGATTTGTTTTCGACCGTGCCGATGTATTTATGAGTTGACCGTGACATCGCCAGAGGCTGAAAAAGGGCCATCTGCATATAGGCTTCGAAAGTTTGCCCGGATACTTCCTCAATGATGAGTTGCAGTATCAAATAGCCCCCTCCCGAATAGTCCCACTCAGTTCCTGGTGCCCGCCCGAGCGCGATCTGAACATCGCGCCCGGACGATGCTCTGGGCTGTATTAATGATTCTTCCAACGAAGGGATCACCTCATCCGGTTCGTAGTCACCAAACCCGAGGCCATCAGAAAGACCCGACATATGGCTCAACAGTCGGCGAACGGTCACGTCGTCATGATTAAACTCGCTCGGTGGAAGCTGCCAACGTGTTAGATACGTCGAAATGGGAGCGTCCAGATCGATCTTGCCAGTCTGGACAAGATTCATGATCCCCAGTGCTGTGATCCACTTACTCATTGAGCCGGTAGAAAACATCGTATCACGGTCAATTCGCTGACTTACTGCATCAAAGTGCTCTTTGTATAGGTTCCCATTTTCTATCAGCGCCAACGCAACGTTGCCAACATTTTTGTTTTTGATGATGACAATTGCAGCATTCATAAAGTCCCGGGGATCGTCCTTGGCCGCGATCGGACTATGCCACCAGCCGCTAAGGGTCGCGAAACCAACAAATATGGCCCATGCCACCAACGCTGTCACGATCGAAACAATGAACTTTAAGTAGAACAACTAAAGGACCTCCATTTCGCTAGCCTAGCGTTGTTAAGGAACTGTCCATCTTCAATCATGAAGGAATTTGAGGCAATGACATCACGGTTGCGAAAAACAGGAATGGGTTCGAATCACCAACAACCGGTCATCGGCGAAATTGCCATCACACCCGGGCCAAC
>JAPUGI010000329.1 GCA_027292925.1 Gammaproteobacteria bacterium | reverse complement strand
GTAAGCATTATTGAGAATATTGGTATGGGTGAGGGTAGCGCCTTTGGGCATGCCAGTAGTGCCACTGGTGAATTGAATGTTGATCGGATCGCTAGCATTCAAACTTAGATGCAGTTCTTTCAAGCGGTCTGTGTCGGCTTGCGTGCCTGAATCGCAGACACCACTAAAGTTGAACATGCCCGGTGAGGTTTCGTCATCCATACGGATAACAGTCTTGAGATGAGGAAATTTAGCTGACACCAGGTTACCCGGTTCGCATTTGTTTAGCTCCGGTGCCAGCTCAACAAGCATGTCCAGGTACATACTGGTTTTAAACCTTGGCGCCGAAATTATTGCCTTGCACTCAACCTTGTTTAGCGCGTACTCCAGTTCATACAAGCGATACGCCGGGTTGACGCATACCATAATTGCACCGATTTTTGCCGTGGCAAATTGAGTCAATACCCACTCATATCGATTAGGGGACCAGATACCTACCCTGTCGCCAGGTTCAATACCCAGTCGAAGCAGACCCGTTGCCAGTCGATTCACATGATTCACAAACTCAAAGTAGGTCCAGCGGATATTCTGGTGTGGCATCACCAGCGCCATGTGATCAGGATTCCTTGCTGCAACTTCATCGAGATGCTGCCCGATAGTGGCGTTGAGCAATGGCGCCTTGCGTCCTCGAAATCGTGCTTCGGTCAGTGTCATCTCATCATTCTCAAGGAAAAATCAAAAACAATGTAGCACTACTAAAATGCCCTGCCAATGCGGGAAAATCCTGTTACATCACCCTTGTCGGAGAATGCAATGCCAATCTGCAGTGTACCGATGGGCGTATCCGCACCGATAAAAGCGCCGGCCGAAAAAATCGAATCGCTGGAAGCAATGTCCTTTCTGTCAGACCAGGCGCCACCGTATTCGACAATAGCCCCGATAAAGCCATCGGCAACCGGAATACGTTGGTAGCGGTGGTAATAGACAGCAGAAAAAATACCCTTGTAGTTTCCCTTCAACTGATCGTGTCTGATTCCGGTCAACCGACCGTAACCACCCAGCCGGTATATACTGCCGACATTGCTTCGGCCATTTGTTCCGCCAATGTTCAGTGCTACTCCAAAGTTATGCAGACCACGGGCAAAGTATCTTGCCGCGTTAAGCTCCCACTGTTGGTAATTCTCATCAGCCCCCAGCTCTTTCATGGAGGATCTAATCGTCACGTCAAACACCGATCCACTGGATGGAAAATCTATATCATTCCGGGTGTCGTACAAGAACAGCAGGCTCACATTGCCATCTTCAAAATCCGATTCCTTCGTCTCTGGATCACCGATCGACAAGTCTGTTGTTCCTGAAATCCGATTGATGCCAACCTGGATATTGGCCAACGATTCAAATTCATAACCGATTCCAATAAATCCACTCACCCTGCGTAAGCCAAATTCAGCGACCTTCTCATCATCGACAAACTCGGACAGTACTTCGTCGCTGATACCTAGCGTGGAAAAGAAATACCAGTCATGCCGATAGGTTAGCGGTTGGTACCACATCGTCTGTATTATTGGTTCATCACCCACGCCAATGAATGAAGTCCAGTGGGCTCCGATGTCGCTCATTTCCTCTCGTGTGTACCCCAGGAGCAGTGTCGCCTGGGAGTCATGTTCAAACCCACTTTCAGCGGCAATACCAAAGTGCAGATAATTTGGACCCCATGATTTTGCAGTTGTGGTAACCCTTAGATCGACCCCACCGTTATGGTGTGTCAGCCCATAACCTACATGCTCAAAATTTCCCAGCCCATATACCTTCGTTAGCTCACCTTCCAGCTTATCCAAATCAAGTGAGTCGCCTACCGATGTCTCAACAATGTGTTTTATCACTTCATCTTTGAGACCGGATTTGTTGTCAAGAGTTACGTTGCTTATTCTTTTCTCCCGAACTTCAGGTCTGACAGGGCGTTCATACAGATCTTTCGGGACCTGAAATTTCTGTAGAGACAATCCATGATCAGTTGCAGCTTCATAGCCAATTGCAATGGCTACTGCAGCCTGATCAAACGCCAATGACGAAAATTCGCCCAGTTGGGGTTTGAGCAATATGTCCTGCTCGCCAAGGGTTTTCAGCTGCTCCATCGAATTTGTATTGATCAACAGCCTTGTCAGCTGGTCAGTAATTGTGATCAGGTTGCTGATGTTGGCTGCATCTAATAACGGTGCCGCAATATCCACAACAATCAGGATATCAGCACCCATGTCACGAGCGATGTCGATAGGGACATTGTTGGTCACACCCCCATCCATTAATAATCTGCCTTCTACAACAATAGGTGCAAACAAAGCCGGGACACCCATGGAAGCCCGCATAGCAATCGCCAGGTCACCATGATCCAGCAATACCACTTCCCCGGTGACGATATCCGAGGCTACAGCGCTAAAAGGAATCGGTAGCCTGCTAAAGTCATCAATGTGCGAAACATGTTGCGTGATACGTTGCAGTTCAAGAATAATGTTCTGGCCCTGGATAGCACCTGAAGGGATTTTAATTTCACCTTTTTCAAAACCTGGCGACGCCTCTATGGAAAATAAATCATCGAGTCGCTTGCGCTGAATTGACCTTTCTTGCCTGGGAACGTCATCGATGAGTTTCCTGGTCCAATCCATTTCTGTGGTGATCCGCTCTATCTCGCCCACCGGGATACCCGAAGCGTACAATCCGCCGACAATGGCACCCATACTGGTGCCGGTAATAATATCAATGGGAATCTGCCGCTCTTCCAGGTACTTCAACACACCAATGTGCGCTGCGCCTCTTGCTCCCCCGCCGCTTAAAACAAGCCCTACTCTTGGTCGCGCCTCAGTAACCAGCGGAATAAAAATACAAACGAGAAAAATGAGTCGTAACATAGCATGCACGTCGGTCTCCAGGATTGAATCGCGAGATTATTTTACCGAAAAAGTCGGTGAGTGCCGACGTGAGCCTGTTAGCATCTGAAAAAGGGGGAGAAGATGTATATACCGATAAAATCAGCCCTGGCGTCCTGGTTAGGCAGCGAGGTCCCTGAGCCCAGACGGTTCTTCCACGGTCGTGGCCACCTTCATGAAGGGCTCGAACACATCAATATAGATTGGTACCCGCCAGTGCTTTTAATCACCGCTTACGATGAAGTGCGATGCAGGTGCGAACTGATGACCATAATTCATGAGTCGGACCCGCACAAACAGATAAAGTCGGTGATCCTGCAACACAGAAACAAAAAGGAGTCACCCGCAGAAGTGCTGTTCGGCGTGGCTCACCCCAGCTGCCTAGTGTTTGAAGACGGCCTCACCTTTGAAGTACATCCCGGTGTGCGACAGAATGCAGGTTTGTTTCTGGACATGCGACTCGTGCGCCAATGGTTGCAGCAAAACAGCACAGGACGAAATGTATTGAACCTGTTTGCTTACACCTGCTCACTGTCGGTAGCGGTACTTGCCGGACGAGCCAAACAGGTCGTCAATGTCGACATGAGTAAGGTCAGTATCATGTGGGGAGAGAAAAATCACACGCTAAACAACCAGGATCTGCGCACAGTAATATCTATACCACACAATATTTTTCGGTCCTGGCGGCGGATAAAACAATACGGGCCATACCATACAATAATTATCGACCCCCCTACCCGCCAACAAGGCAGCTTTGAAGCGGAAAAAAATTACAGCACAGTGTTAAAAAAACTGCATCAGTTAGCCCTTCCTGACGCTGATATTATTGCGACTGTCAACAGCCCATATCTGGGTCCTGATTTCCTCATTCACCAGATGCAACGATACGCACCAGCATGCCGCTTTGTAGAAGAAATGTATGCACCACCGGAATTCGCAGACAAATTCCCCGACAAAGCCCTTAAGATCTGTCGTTTTCGCAAGGATTGAAGCACTGTTTCACAACTGAATCACAACTCAATTTTCTGGAACGAGATAAACTGATCACCCCGGTGTACAGGTACTGCAAGCGATCCCCTGGCCTTCAACAGAATCACTGCTGATGGAGGCAGATGGCGACTGCCTTCCGCTAAATAACCGATGTGCGGGCCAGTACCTGCAAAGTTCAACGTGATTCCCACCTGTTTGTTCTGTACGCCCGAGAACCCAATGACATAATTGCCTTTGGCGGGTCCCCGGGGTGCCACATTCGCCTCGAAGGTATCTCCGTGCAGGTTGAAGCTTTGTAGGCCTGACGCTTCCGGAAAGATAAAAAAAATGCGGCTGGCATTGCGCATTGAGCTCACGGTGATATCGAATGATTGACCCTGTTCAGCATTCCTGATATCGCCGATGACAAATCGAGGCGAGGCGATGTCGATCGTCTCGGCGAGAGCCAGGTTCTTGGTTTTCGATTCACTCCAGGGGTAAAGGAGCAATTCATGCACAAATTCCATTTCCGTGGCCACTTTCTCAGGCACAGGGTTTTGTGTCTGAGCCCACCAGTAAGCGGTGTTTTCATCCAGGTCCTGAACAAAGTGAAAATTTAGATGTTGCGGTCGGAACGTAGAATAGAGCGGCACCCACATCGCGCCCGCGGTCCCTCCAACAATAAGAAACACCCCGATAACAATCGCCGGTTTCACCAGCACCCCGCGTACGAACGGCGCAATACTGGCGAAAAAAATGCCAAGACTAAAAAAGGTCGTCGCAATCAGCCTATAACCCTGCGTTACTTCCAACAGCAATACCATGTTGAGGCTCGCCGGTAAAACCATCACCAAGGTTAATAATTGGATTGCCCTACCGGCAGATGTCGGCAGTATCGTTGCCACCACTAACAACATCGAAGCGACCAACAACGGCAGGATGAGTAAGTTCGCCGCGTCCGGCAGCAACAAAGCACATGCCAGCGCCAGCACCGACCAGAACCACCAGAGACCGAGCAAACCTTCTTCTTCCGTCAAAAACCGGTTTGCCAGGGAGGCGAGGCAAAACCCTACCACTGCGGGTGCGGAAAACAGTACAACCCGGAAAGGGAAATCATTGGCTGGCCATGGAACAGTAGTGCCGTTGACCAATTCAATGAGTTTGAAATTGAGGAAAAGCACCAGGCTGCTAGCAACAATAATCAGCAAAGGTGAACCAATCGCGATGGCTAATTTTGAAGGTTGAGGATCGATCCTGAGACTTGTTATCAGCAATAAAACGACTGCTGCAAACACAAGGTAAAGACTGAGTTCCGTTGGCCAGCTAATCCACAACCCATAGACATTGCTGTAGACAAGCGTGGCATCTTCCAGGGCAGCAAGATCGGACATGACCAGGTTGCGCGCAAGTGGCAATACATTTTCACCATGATGTTGAAGCGTCCGTAGGTCCAGGTTCTCAAGATTGTCATTTGGTGTGTGGTAGTGATTTCTTTCACCGGCAAAGGCAAAATCAATACCTGGTATTTCAGCGCGGATTGACACCGAGAAATCGGTGTCATTAGGCATGCGTTTGAATATTTCGTTTATCAGTGACGCACCATCAGGGTAGTCTGCACCTTCTCCA
>JAPUGI010000328.1 GCA_027292925.1 Gammaproteobacteria bacterium | reverse complement strand
GCGCAAATACGTCAATGTGGTGGCGCAGGCCTGAATCAAAAAGAAATGGGAGCCCTGTCATCGACGGGGCTTTTTTTTGAGTAACATAGGACAGCCTGCTACACATTATTGGGATTAACCATGAAATTCGTCGATGAAGCCAGTATCAGGGTAGAAGCCGGAAAGGGTGGCAATGGTTGCTTGAGTTTCCGGCGGGAAAAATATATTGAGCGTGGCGGCCCGGACGGCGGCGATGGCGGTGTTGGCGGCAGTATCTATTTTTTGGCAGATGAAGCACTCAATACGCTTGTGGATTTTCGCTTTCAGCCCAGGTATCGAGCCCGGAACGGAGAGCCAGGCAGAGGTAAGGATCAGACAGGCGCGAAGGGAGATGATCTGTACATCAGGGTACCCCTTGGAACAAGTATTTTTGATGAGGAAACTCAAGACCATGTCGGTGATATCAGCAAAGATGGCGAGACATTCCTGATCGCCCGGGGTGGTCGCCATGGGCTGGGTAATGTGCGATTCAAATCCAGTACTAATCGGGCGCCGCGGCAGACGACATCCGGTGAACCCGGTGAAAGCAAAAGTTTACGGTTGGAAATGAAGTTGATTGCAGATGTCGGCCTGCTTGGGCTGCCCAATGCAGGAAAATCGACGCTGATCCGCGCTGTTTCCGCGGCGCGACCTAAGGTTGCCGACTATCCCTTTACGACCCTTGTGCCTAATTTGGGTGTCGTCAGGTTGGGTGACCACCAAAGTTTTGTTATTGCAGATATCCCTGGACTCATAGAAGGTGCTGCAGGTGGTGCGGGGCTTGGCGTCCAGTTTCTCAAGCATTTATCACGTACGAGATTGTTGTTACATCTGCTTGATATTGCCCCGATCGATGGCAGCAACCCCGTTGATAATTTCCACACTATTGAAAAGGAACTGAAGAAGTATAGTGAGGGAATCTCGGAAAAGGACCGCTGGATTGTGTTTACCAAAACTGACCTGGTTCCGGATGAAGAGGTATCAAAAATAGTTGAGAAGATTGTGGCTCAACTAAACGAGGGTGATGGTCAGAGTCCTCGTCCCGCAGCCTTTCCGGTTTCTGCGATTTCGGGTGACGGAACAACATCCCTGATGACTTCGATTGCAAAATATTTGCGGTCGCTGGACGAACAGGAAGAAGCTGAAGAATTGACCAATTCTGACCATGATCGAAAAATTCGTGATGAGGTTCACGAACACTCATTGCAACGGCGGGCTGAACGTAGCGCCAGGCGACAGCAAGTCCACCATGGTGACGACAGTGAAGATGGAAATGATTTACAGGTTCATTACGAACCATGACGGCATCACCTATTTTTGCGCCCGGAGATACTTGGGTAGTCAAGATCGGCAGTACGCTTTTGACGGGCAACGGGCAAGGGTTAGCAATTGGGCTCGTTAATGATTGGGTAGATGACCTGGTTAAGGCGACCCGCAGTGGCGTCAAAGTCGTCATAGTGTCTTCAGGTGCTGTGGCTGAAGGAATGCAGCGCCTCGGGTTTTCAGAGAGACCCAAATCACTCCATCGTTTACAGGCTGCAGCAGCGGTCGGTCAGATGGGTTTGATCCAACTGTATGAATCCAGTTTTCAGCGCCACCAATTACATACAGCCCAGGTTCTTCTCACCCATGACGATTTACGCTCTCGTGAACGATACATCAATGCCAGGAGTACCTTGAGGGACCTTTTAAATCTGGGTGTTATTCCGGTTGTCAACGAGAACGATACGGTAGTCACTGATGAGATTCGATTTGGTGACAATGATACCCTCGCTGCGCTGGTTGCTAATCTCATCGAAGCCAGCACATTAATATTGTTGACAGATCAGCAAGGTTTGTTTTCGAGTGACCCGGAATTAAACAAGGATGCCGAGCTAATTCAACTGGCCAAGGCCAGTGATAAGCAACTCGATGTTATGGCAGGTGTAAGTAGTGCAATTGGTCGGGGTGGCATGGCAACCAAAATTAGCGCTGCCCGGATTGCGGCAAGAAGTGGGGCGAATACGGTGATTGTATCTGGTCGCGAATCCAAAGTACTTCAAGGAATTGCGGCGGGCACTGTGTCTGGAACTTTACTCACCGCTGATAAAGAGGTACTGGTGTCGAGAAAACAGTGGCTCGCGACGTTGCCTGCCAAGGGCAAGCTGTTTTTGGATCAAGGCGCGGTAGACGTGCTGCGTAACCAGGGAAGAAGCTTGTTGCCTGTTGGTGTGCAACGGGTGGAAGGCGAATTTACCCGTGGAGAGATAGTGTTATGTGTTGGCGAAGAAGGCTCGGAGGTCGCCAGGGGGCTGGTCAACTATAACCAGTTGGAGACGATGAAAATCATTGGAAAAGCCAGCCGCGAAATCGAGAATATCCTTGGTTATGTCGGGGATGAAGAACTCATCCACCGTGACAATCTAATCCTGAATTAGGTAGTTGGAGTACTAGCCTTCAAGGCCTTGATCTTTGTATTCAGTCGTGACTTGTGCCGGGCAGCCTTGTTCCTATGAATGATGCTGTGAGTGACAGCTCTGTCTAGTAGTGGTACCGCAAGATTGTATGCCTTGGTGGCGGCTTCATAGTCTCCGGATTCTACAGCAGCAATGGCTTTTTTTAATGCAGTACGCATAGCAGAGCGTTGGCTTGAATTTTGCCGACGACGGGTTTCAGATTGTCTTGCACGCTTTCTTGCCTGTGATGAATTTGCCACTTATTTTTAAGTCCTGAATTGGTCCGGAAAATGAGACGCGGTACTATGCCGATTGACTTTGTCATTGTCAAACCAATTAGGGGCAAAAATCAGACACCCCTAAGTGTCGCGGCAATTGAAATGTATGGAGTAATACTGAATTAGACCTATGAGCAATGCAGTAACAGGAGCAGCAAAAGGTCGGCGCGGGCTATTGAAATCAAGCGGTATTGTGTCTTTGATGACGATGATTTCAAGGGTATTTGGCCTGGTAAGGGATATGGTCATTGCCTATTTCTTCGGTGCTGGTGCCGGGGCCGATGTGTTTTTCCTTGCCTTCAGAATTCCCAATTTATTCCGGCGATTGTTTGCGGAGGGAGCGTTTTCCCAGGCGTTTGTACCGGTGCTGTCAGAATATCGAGAGAAGCATTCGCCAGCCGAAGTCAAACAGCTGATTGACAAGGTGAGCGGCACGCTGGGAGTTAACCTGATATTGATTACGCTTCTTGGTGTGGTTGGTGCCGAAGTGGTGATTAGTATTTTCGCGGCAGGATTTGTCTATCACGATGAGGTAGAAAAACTAGCACTGGCGACTGAAATGTTGCGACTTACGTTTCCCTATCTCCTTTTAA
>JAPUGI010000327.1 GCA_027292925.1 Gammaproteobacteria bacterium | reverse complement strand
ACCGAGAAATCCAACACTGTTAATAAAACAGTTTATGCTGAGCCAGCGGCTGAAGAATCTCGCAAGCCCTTATACCCAGCTTTTCTTTCAGGCGAAAACTTTCTTGATTACTGCGAACGGCTGCGTTCTTCCGAACTGTGTATTCATCCGATGATGAGTAGGATTCTCGATAAACAACGTCATTTGACTGAAAAAACAAAAGCGTTAGAAGATTATTGCAAGACACTCACGGGAGGAGCAGTGCTTCAGATTTGTGAGCGATGGATCAGCAATTCCAATTAGATCCATGGAACCTCTGTGCATGGAAGAAGAATCCAGCTCTCACAATTTACAATCGCACTAATACCATGTGAAAGATGGCTTGTTTCGACTTATCTAGATTGTTGAAGTCATTTAGCCCTTCTCGAATAGCTCCCTGGACATGCTCATCGGATACTAGGTCATTGAGTCGGCGGTTCCACCCTTCTGTCCAGGCAATGTATGGGTACGTGGGAATCTACCCGTGCGCCTGGATAACAGTTCCAGTATCAGATACCGCCGAGCCTTGCATCGGCTTCGAAAAGCTTCACCGAGAATCCGAGTTTGTGAAGCTGGTCAAGTTGATAAAGGCCATTAAACCCGGCGCCGATAATCAGGGCTTCCAGAAGTCCATACTTGCTTGTCCTTAATTCTGGAAATCTGATAAATCGGGTTCAGACAATTCTTGCTCAAACTTATCGAACGTCCATGGCCAGGATGCGACATTGCCAAAATGATCAAAGTACCAGCTCTGGCAGCCGGAGACCCAGACGGTGCCTTTCATTTCTTTCTTGAGATTGGTGTTAAATTCCTGCGTGATCCCAGACTTCGGATTCACTTCCTTCAGTTTACCGTGGCGAATCAGACTGATGAGTTTTTCCACGTAAGCGAATTGCGTTTCCGCTGTTAACAGGTACGAAAAATTGCCAATCGGGCTGTTCGGGCCGCCCAGGAAAAAGAGATTGGGGAAGTCTGGTACGCAGACGGTTTTATAGGCATAGTTCCCACGAGCCCATGCCTGGTTAAGCGTTTGACCATCGCCTCCGATGACCTCAGCATCAGCGAGGAACCTGTGTGGATCGAATCCTGTTGCCAAAACCAGAACATCCAATTCATGGCGTCTACCATCTGCAGTGCAAATACCTTTTGCCTCGATTCTTGTAATGCTGTCAGTGACAAGTTCAGCATTCTGCTTCGAGACAGCAGGGTAGAACTGATCAGAAACAACCAGACGCTTGCATCCGGCAGAATAGTTTGGCGTGAGTCTGGCCTTCAGTTCGGCATCCTGGATATTGTCATCAAGATTCTGCTGACAGCCTTGCTGAATAATCGCCAACGCTTCGTCGTTTTGACCAACCACCGCTGCCGCAAATCCCTGGTTCAGGGTTTGCGCAAGTGAATTGTAGACACTTGTCATTTCTTCCGGATTTTCCCGGTAGTTGGCTTTTTGTTCCTGCGAATAAAAATCGTTAGGGGCGGCCAGTACCCACTGAGGTGTACGCTGGAAAAGCGAGAGCTTTTCGACATCATCGATAATAGCACTGGTGATCTGTACTGCCGTTGATCCGGTGCCAATAATGCCAATACGTTTTCCTTCATAGGATACATTGTGGTCCCATCTGGCACTGTGGAAACAATCTCCCTCGAAGCTGTCGAGACCTTCTATATCCGGGTAGACCGGGTGGTGAAGAATACCAACGGCACTGATGACGACATCGAATCCGCCCTGATCGCCCTGGTTTGTTTCAAGGCGCCATCGACCTTCATAGTACTCGAGTCTGATAACTTCATTGTTGTACCTGATCATTTCTTCAACGTTGTATTTTTCTGCGACCCGTCGCAGGTAGCTGTAGATCTCTGATCCAGGAGAAAATGTTCGGCTCCAGTCAGGATTAGGTGCAAAAGAGAATCGATAAAGATGCGATGGGATGTCGCAGACCAGGCCGGGATAAGTATTGTCGCGCCAGGTGCCGCCGAGATCCGAGGCTTTTTCAAAAACAGTAATCTCGCCAACTCCTGCCTGATACAATTTGATTGCAGCCAGGATGCCACCAGCCCCAGAGCCAATAATGGCGATCCTAAAATTCTTTCCTGTCTTTTCGTTATCCTTGCGATCCATGTGCTGCTTTAACCAGAGAGCTGCTGTTTATAATGCCGAAAGTTTCAGTTGAGTATCGAGTCAGTTTCACTCTTTGACAACCCTTATATACACTAGCGCGATTAGATCGGAGCTGTAAATCTATCTGTAAAAATTTCGCCAGGCGGCTGCGAGCGTGAATCAAACAGGAGTAAAATCGATGGTAGGAGACAGTCTGAGTTCAAAGCTGGTCGGCGTGGAGTTTGATCCGGTAAAGATTTCGTGGAAGGAGAAAGACACCATGCTCTATGCGTTGGGTGTCGGTGCAAAGCCATCAGGCGAACTGGATTTTCTCTATGAGGGCAAAGGACCACTGGTACTACCCACTTACGCCGTGATTCCGGGAATGCAGTCTTTGGGTAATATTGGTCAGGCCGTCAAGCTCAATGTCCAACGCCTGCTTCATGGTGAACAGAGTGTGGAATTGGCGCGCCTCTTGCCTGCAAGTGCTGACATCACATTGAACAGCCGCATTTCTGAAGTCTGGGACAAGGGTAAAGCCGGTGTGATTGGCGTCACATCCGAAGCATTCGATGAACATGGCTTGCTATTCAAAACGCACGCCACACTTTTCTATATCGGTGGGGGTAATTTTGGTGGCGAACCGGGTCCTTCGACCAGCAAAAAAAATCTCCCACCCGAGCGCGAACCTGACTTCGTCGTTGACCACCAGACACAGGAGGAACAGGGAGCGCTGTACAGGTTGTCAGGTGATAGGGTGGCACTACATATCGACCCCGATTTTGCAAAGAAGGCTGGATATGACAAACCGTTTATGCATGGTCTGTGTACGTATGGATTTGTCGGAAGGGCAATTCTCTCGAGCGTGTGTGGCGGTGACCCGTCGAAGTTTAAATCAATGACTGGACGTTTCGCCGAGAGAGTGCAGTTCGAAGAAAAAATCATCACCAGGATATGGGTTTCCTCCCCGGGGGAAGCCATCGTACAGGCGGTGAATCAGGAAGGCGTCGTGGTTCTTTCCCAGGCATCGGCCACTTTCACTGAGTAGTTCATAGATAGAAGGGGTCAGGATGAATTTCGAGCAAAGACTAGGAGCCGAACAGACGAGTGATAACCAATGGCTGTACCGACTGGGCGTTGAACTCAATGGTGGATTTGGTGGAACCAACGGAGGTGTGCTCGCAGCTGTCTGTGTCAATGCAGCACGAAGGGCTTCAGGCAATCGCCAACCTGTTGGTCTTGATGCCCGGTTCATTCGCGGCTTCAAACCTGGTACTTGCAAAGTGGTAACAACAGAACTGAACAAGGGTCGAACATTATCCACATTGAGTGTCGATGTCTTCGATGAAACGGGCAGGCTGACGACCCGTTGCACTGTATCCCTTATTGACCCTGACGCCCTGGCGGCAGTGGGAAGTCAGGAGGTGGCACCGGCAGAGGGAAGCCTTACACCCTTCGATGAAGGAAAGATCTGGCGAGAGCCGCAGGGTCAGCCAATACCATTGATTGAGACGTTCAAACCACGTTTTCTTGGCAGGAATTCACAGGGCATCGCAACTGGTGTTAATGTTATCTGGGATGAGGGCAACAGCCTGGAAGAAGCCTGTTGCATCGCTGCTGACATCTCAGTCGGACCGCCTGTGGCCTCCGCTTTGGCGGGAAAACGTGTACCAACACCTAACCCTGATCTTTCTCTTCGATTCACGAGTTCAGGCGATCTACCTGCGTCGCTGGTCTCAACCTGCCGTCTTGAAAGCCTTAATGCAGGGCTGGCCACTACTCGTTTGGAAGTCAGAAACGGCGAGCGTTTGTTGGCAGTTGGCGTTTCCACCACAACCTGCCTCAAACCTGCGGCATGACAAGGTCATGGCCTGGTGGCGCCCGGAGGCCGGTTACTGTTCCGAAGCGGGCAGGATATATAAGGGGGTGTGGATCAACAAATCCCGTCGGTTAGTGCCCATAGCGGTCACTTTGCTATCAGAAACTGAGCGTCTTCAACTGCAAGTTAGGCCTCACGGGTGGGTCGTTTCTTCATCTAGCGTCATCTAGCGCAAGCCGTATGGACCACAGCTATAAGGGTTTAGTAGCTGACACCTTCTCAAATGAAAGAGGAAACATGAGCGAACCCAGTGGATCGATTTGGCCTAGGTAACCGTTTTCTTCCTTTAAACCAAGTTCTTCAGGTGGGATACCAGGTTTGTATAAGAAAGAATTGAACAGCAGATCGAATACTGAAAGTGTTACGCCAAAATTAACTGCCTCATTTGAATTCGCACTATGGTGATATCGATGCAATTCCGGACCAACAAACAGGTAATTGACCCAACCCATTCGAACGTCGACATTAAAGTGACTGATCGTACCGTGGTACGCAATGATGGAACTATAAATCAACACTGCGAATGGGTCATAACCAAGAGCCCATAGGGGTAACAGCCCTACCATCAATCTGACGATAACTGCGTTGAACGGATGAAACACTGCATGCATGATCACATAGAGCTGCTGGGGAAGATGGTGGATAGCGTGGGTACGCCACAGCCAGTGGGTTAAAGGACCATGGCTTTGGTGCATTAATCGATGAACGCTATATTGCAATGCTTCGAAAACCAGCAGCCCCACAATGACCTGAAGCCATATTGGCTTACCTGATATCGGTCCTTGAGTATATGTGGATACTATGACTGCGAGCGTGGCTAAACCAAAGGAGAGCAAACCAAAAGCCGCGCCATTGACGGCGATGAATACGAGGTCTCTCTTTAGCAGGAATTGCCAGCTCATGCCCCAGCGCTTCTGGTAAGGGACGGCCCACTCGATGAGCAGTAACAAGCCAACCATGACGCCGCCTTTAACCATCAGGACCTGCTGGAACTGATCCGGGTTGTAGTAAGCGTAACCAACACAGCCAATTAACCATAGCCACAGCATCGGATAGAGCCACCAACGAATCACCGTAACAAAATCCAGCGACTTCGGATTGATCTGGTTTGCTGCTAAATTCATCTCAAATCCTGATAAGTTATCTAGCAAAGGATCCATGGCAGTAGCTTACAACAGAACTTGAAGTACATACCCCAGATGCGATGCAGCGATCCTTATTTGAGGCCAGAGTCAGAATGACCGCTTCTGGCCGTTAGTTCCCGTTCAGATTTTCGTGATCCGGTTTACCAAAAACGCTGCTTAACACTCAGAAGTGTCGCTAAAAATAACCAAAGCAAACATTAACCATCAACAGATTATCTGTCTGTGTATAGTCTGCATTTT
>JAPUGI010000326.1 GCA_027292925.1 Gammaproteobacteria bacterium | reverse complement strand
CTGTATTCGCTCCTCAGCGATGAGCACCTTGTCAGGAAATATACTTTTCTTAGCACTGATTTCGCCAGCAACTACGACTTTGATACCCACGCAGTATTTTTTCAACTGGATTCATCACTTACACAAAATCTGGTTCTCTCTACTGGCCTGCGATTCGAAAAACGTAACACAGAATATGACAACTCAGATGGCATCGCCTTTAAACCAGATGAAAATCTATGGGGCGGTCGCGTTGCACTGAAACTTTTCGTTAACGACAACACCATGGCATACGCCAGTGTCGCCCGGGGTTACAAGGCGGGTGGATTCAATACCGATGGAACACTTGATGTGGATCTACGTGAGTTCGATGAGGAATATTTGATCGAGTATGAAGTGGGTGTGAAATCAAAGCTCCTGGACAACCAATTACAATTTCGGGCAGCAATTTTCTACGATGACAGGCGCGATCAGCAAGTGAAGAGTTCCGTAGTTCGCATCCGCACGGACGGCAGCACGGAGTTTATTGATTTCCTTGGCAATGCCGCCGAGGGTACTAACAAGGGACTGGAAATTGAGGCTAATTGGTATGCAACTGACAACTTCGAAATCGCCGCAGGCGTGGGGTTGCTCAGTGCCGAGTTTGATAAATTCATCAACGAGTTCGGAGAGGACCTGTCTGGTCGCGATCAGGCTCAGGCACCTTCTTACATGTACCACCTCGCTGCGGAGTATCGAAAAAGCAACTGGTATTTCCAAATCTCACTCGACGGCAAGGACGATTATTTTTTCTCTGATCGGCACGCCGTGAAAAGCAATAAATATGCGTTGCTGAATGCCAATATCGGTCATGAAACTGGGCGCTGGAAGATCAGTGTCTGGGGTCGAAACCTGAATGATAAAGATTACTTCACCAGGGCTTTCGGCAGTTTTGGAAACGACCCACGAAAAAATTATGCAACCGAACCCTACTTTCAGTTTGGAGAACCGCGCATTATCGGTCTTTCTTTCGAAGTGAGTCTATAAAGTGAGGTTAATCCATGAAAACATCGGTTGATATAAGTCTCTACCCACTTTCCGAGGACTATATTCCTGCGATCAAGGAGTTTATTGAGCGAATCCAGCAATACCCTGAAGTGAGCGTCTTGCGCAACGATCTTTCCACTCAACTCTATGGCGACTATGACAGTGTGATGGATCTGCTCAAGGTTGAAATTCGTCACAGCTGGGATAAGTACGGCAAGGGTATTTTTGTCGTTAAGTTCCTGCTGGATGACCTTCGTGGTTTGGCGGATGAATGAGGTACTAAATGAAATTTTCAGCCAACTCCAACAAAGCTCAAAGCTGGAACTTGCAGCAGTAATATTTGCCGTCGCATACCTGCTACTCGCAGTAAGGGAAAACATTCTATGCTGGTCAGCAGCGCTGATCTCCACTTCGATTTTCCTGTTCATCTTCTGGCAGGTAAAGCTGTACATGGAATCTGGCCTGCAAACTTACTACATCGCCATGGCGGTTTATGGGTGGTATCAATGGAACAAGGGTGGACCTAACGAGGGTACTCTACCCGTATCAACCTGGAGTCCAAAACAACACTTTATTGCACTGGCACTGATCGTGTTTGCAACACTGGCGTCGGGTTATATCCTCTCTTCCGGCACAGACGCGCGCCTGCCATTTCTCGATTCGTTTACAACCTGGTCCAGTGTCATCACAACCTATATGGTTGCCAGAAAAATTCTTGAGAATTGGCTCTATTGGCTCATGATCGACTCGGTATCCATATATCTGTATCTTGACCGGGAACTCTATTTCACCGCACTGCTGTTCGGGATATATATCATCATTATTTTCTTTGGCTGGTTCTCATGGCTGAAAAGTTATCGCCAAACATCCATCATCGCCTGAATATCGTAATTGCGAGCTGGAGCGAATGGACGCCCGCGCCAATCACCAAACCAGTACTGAAGTCTCAACTAGGTGGTCTTACTAATCTATCCTTTCTCGTGACAGACGAAAACGCATGTTGGGTAGTGCGTTTGAATGATGACATCATTGATAACGGCATTAGCAGGCAACATGAATTAGCTGCAATCACGGCTGCCTACCATGCGGCGATCGCACCCAGGGTTGTATATAGCGAACGTGATTTTTTCGTAACGGAATTCTTATCGGGTGATAGCCCGTCTTTGGAAGACATTGCTGAAATCGGGCGGCTGTTCGCAAAAATCCATTCCCTGGACGTATCTACTCAACCCATTGATCTGCTGGCTCACCTGAAGGCCTATCAGCGCCAGGCCTTTGATCAACAAATCAAACATGAAAAAGACGTTGCAGACTGTTTTGACAGGGTTATGGCGCTCCCAAAACCAAAGATCATGACTCAAGCCTTGTGCCATCAGGATCTAACGTTACCAAACATGATCAAGACGAAAGACCGAATCGTCGCTGTTGATTGGGAATACGCACGACAATCGGATCCTGCTTATGATCTGGCAGTTTTTACCTACACCCACGAGCTAAACCAAAAACAGTCTTCTGAGCTTTTGCATAGCTACGCTCGCGTTGAGCCAGAACTTACCTCTCGAATTGACTATTTTGAGAAGGTCTATGCCATGATCGAGATCTTCTGGAGGCTAATCAGAGGAAAAAAAATAGATATCAGCAAACTACAGGCCTTGCTCGATACACGAAAGCTAAATTAAATTAACGGAGATTTAGGAGCACCATGCGAGACTTTCTATGGATCATTCTTGCTTACGTGCTAGCCATTCTTGGTGCGTTTCTGACATTCATATTTATTGAAAGCCTCATAGATCAAAGTTTTTATCGGGATGATGGAACGTTACTGATGACATTCCTGATAGCTGATATTGCCGCCACTGTTGTTGTGTTTGTATTTTCCATGATCTTCAGGAACGCCAGTTTTTACGATCCGTATTGGAGTATCGCGCCGATAGTCCTTGCGATCGCTTTTCTTCTGTTTAATGACGGTGCACTATTTTTACGGCAAATTGTAGTGACCCTGCTTACGCTTATCTGGGGAATTCGACTCACAGGAAACTGGGTCTATAGATGGCAAGGCATAGCACACGAAGATTGGCGTTATGTAAATCTGCGGAGACAAACCGGCCTGTTCTGGTTGCCAGTCAACTTTTTGGGAATACATGTTGTGCCGACCGTCATCGTCTTCCTCGGGTGTCTATCAATGTATCCAGCCCTGGCGGTAGGAACTGCTCCGATTAACTGGTGGGATGGTCTCGCTCTGCTAATTACAGGTAGCGCCATCTGGCTTGAAACCCAGGCTGATCTCGAATTACATCATTTTCGTAACACTCGTAAAAACAGAGAAGAGATTCTAACGACAGGTGTCTGGGGATGGTGCAGACATCCTAATTATCTTGGAGAGATCGGGTTCTGGATTGGGCTTTTTGTATTTGGATACGCGGCCCAGGGAAACACATCCAATGATATCGCGGCGGGTCCAATCTCGATGGTCCTGTTATTTCTCTTCGTCAGTATTCCGATGATCGATCGCAAATTACTCGGTAACAAACCCGAATACGAAAAATACAAACTGTCAAGTTTTGCACTTATTCCATTTTCGAAATGGATTAAAAAGTAGTCAGGCATTTTTCTGGTCAGCACCCAATAAACCCCAACATGTCACGGATGTATTCGTGATGATGCAATTTGGTGTACTCTGTCAGTCACGAACTGTGGAATACGATATGAGCAAGAAACCTCTGGCTGGAATCAAGATGCTCGATTTCTCCGCTGTCTATGCGGGACCAATATGTGCCCGTCTGCTCTCTGATTGCGGAGCTGATGTGGTCAAAGTCGAAACACCCGCTGGCGGCGATATCATTCGCGGCCCAAAAGGAACTAATCGGGTATTTGTCCATTTCAATACGGGTAAGCGTAGCATCGCGATCGATCTGAAGAAGCCTGATGGGCAACGGTTAGCCAGACAACTCGCCGCTGAAGCTGACGTCATTATTGAAAATTTCCGCCCTGGTGTCATGAAGCGGTTCGGTCTTGACTACGATTCAATCAAGGAGACGCATCCCCAAGTGATCTACTGCTCAATCTCTGGTTTTGGACAGACAGGACCGTTTGCAGAACGTGCGGCTTACGCCCCCATTGCACATGCAGCAAGTGGATTCGATAATGTTCACACACAATCCCAGGGAGATCCTGACGCACGTCCCCCTATCTGGGGAATCATGATTGCTGATATTTTGACTGGGTCCTACGCCTTCGGTGCCATTCAAACAGCTTTACTTGGGCGCAAAAGTACAGGGCACGGTGATTATATCGATGTGACGATGATGGAATCTATGATGGCCCTGATACCAGCACAAATCCAGGCAGCCCAGGTTGAAAACGCACCGACGGCCGTAGGCTTCCATCCCGTTAAGGTCATCGATGGATTCGTCATGGTCTGCGTTGTTTCCGAAAAGAACATGCGTGGATTGTGCGAGGCGATGAATCGCCCGGACATGCTGGAAGATGAACGATTTGGACGAACGCAGAGATATCGCAACACCAAAGCGTTTATTACAGAAATTGAGACCTGGTCATCGTCCCTGACCGCAACTGAGTGCGAGGCAAAATTCAACGAGTTCGGCGTGCCATGCAGCATTTACAATGCGCCGCATGAATTGTTCGCTCATCCACAGCTTTTGGCCAGGAATGCCTTTACTGAATTAGAAGATTCGAAAGGCACCTTTATGGTGCAGAATGCACCTTTTCAGTTTGCTGGTGTTGATATATCTACTTCTACCAGTGCCCCCCTGCTGGGTGAACATACTGATGAAGTATTAACGCAAAGCCTAGGCCT
>JAPUGI010000325.1 GCA_027292925.1 Gammaproteobacteria bacterium | reverse complement strand
TTGCCGGGACAGCCACGATAATGGCGCAGATTTCAATGTCATGGACTATCTCGATGGGTTGGTGCTAAACGATTCTGTCGCCTCAGCGCTAGTTCAGGAATCAGACAGGCGTGCGATCGGACTCCACGTCATAAATATTCTGTGCAATCTGCATTCGTTAAATATAGATGCGGTAGGATTGGGCGATCTTGGCAGGAAGGAGGCTTATCTCACTCGTCAACTTAAGCGCTGGACCAGACAGTGGGAGGCATCAAAAACCCATGAAGTACCGGAAATGGAAGAAAGTTGCCGCATCTTGACTGAAACTATGCCAGAACAAATTGGCGCTACCATCGTCCATGGGGACTATCGATTGGGAAATATGATTGTCAAGGGTGATAAAGTCGAGGCTATACTTGACTGGGAGTTATGC
Organism: Gammaproteobacteria bacterium; assembly: GCA_027292925.1. Taxonomy (GTDB): domain Bacteria; phylum Pseudomonadota; class Gammaproteobacteria; order Pseudomonadales; family Azotimanducaceae. The sequence goes on along the minus strand of JAPUGI010000325.1, from coordinate 8,604 downwards.
ACCCTTGGTGATCCGTTAGCTGATGTAGGTTACATACTTAACAATTGGGTTTCCCCTGGCGAACCTGAAGAACAAGGAGAAGGGGATCAGTCTCCCACCGCAGCGGGTGGCTATCCCAGCCGCGAAGAACTCGTTAAGATTTATGAAGAAAATACCGGGCGTGATCTTTCCGGTATTGGCTATTATCGTGCGTTTTCCCATTGGCGCTTGAGCGCTATTGGCCAGGGAGTCTATAAGCGCTATCTGGTTGGCGCTATGGGCCAGGACCGTGAAGTGGACCTCGACCGGCAGAAACAGGGCGTGGCAAAAAGAGCCCGGGCTGCCCTGGCGTTGTTAGAGTCCTGATGGACGATTACAGCCAAATCAGCTTCTGGTTTGATTCTCTTGAAGATACCCGTGCTGAAATCAATGAATTGCCGGATAGTGTCGACGTTGCCATCATTGGTGGAGGATTCACTGGTCTGTGGACCGCTTACTACCTGAAGACGAAGTCGCCGGATCTTAGGATTGGCGTATTCGAGGCAGAAACAGTGGGATTCGGTGCCAGCGGTCGCAATGGCGGTTGGTGTATGGGTAGTGCTAACGGGATGGAGCGCCTGCTCTATTCAAAAAAAACGCGACAAGAAGGCATTCGTCTGCAGAAAGTACTACATGACACCGTGGATGAGATCGGCCGGATTTGCCAGGCTGAGAATATCGATTGTCATTTCGCCAAGGGTGGCACCCTGTATGTTGCGGGCACGCCAGAGGTCGCCCGACGTCATCAGGACTGGGTGAAATTTCTGCAAGGCATTGGTTTTCCCGAAGATGAGTATTGCTGGTTGGATGCTGATGAATCATCCAAACGTATCCGATTATCCAGAAACCATGGCGCCTTCTACACTACCCATTGTGCGACGATTCATCCGGCAAGACTGGTTCGTGGCCTGGCTACTGTAGTTCGTAACATGGGTGTGAAAATTATCGAAAAGTGTCCGGTATTTGCATACCAGACTGACGAGTTGCTGACTGGCAGGGGAAAGGTAACAGCCGAGAAAATCATTCGCGCGACGGAAGGTTACACGGATTCAATTCAGCGGGAACGTCGGCGTTTGCTGCCCTTGTATTCGATGGTTATTGCCACAGAACCCATGAGTGAAGACAAGTGGCAGGAGATTGGACTGGCGAAAAGAGAAACCTTTGATGACGGCCGTCGCGTGGTGATATACGGGCAGCGCACATTGGATAATCGATTAGTCTTCGGTGGGCGCGCGGGATACTACTTTGGATCCAAGCGTAAATCCGTTATTAGTCCTGACGACCTCGCCGTGCAAGTGGTTGAAAGGCAAGTGCGTGAACTTGTTCCGGCTTTAAATGATGTTGAGATCACGCATGGCTGGGGTGGACTGATGGGCGTCCCACGACACTGGCGGCCGTGCGTGTCTTATGACGAAACATCGCGTACCGGTTGGGCTGGTGGTTACACGGGAGAAGGCGTTGGTGCATCAAACCTTGCGGGGCGCATGATGAGCGATCTTGTGCTGGGGGAGAAAACAGACCTCACCACGCTACCCTGGGTGGATGATCATGCTCGTAGATGGGAACCAGAACCTATTCGTTGGTTTGGCGTTAAGGCAATCGAATTCTTTGGTGACCGCGCCGACAAGGTAGAAGCAAGGGGAGGAATATCAAGGTTCTGGGGCAGCCTGTTTGATCTATTTGTTGGTTAACGATGCTGTTATTCCTACTCTCGTCGTTCCTGCGCGGGCAGGAATAACGTGGTGAGTACATCTAGTGAATCGTATGCGGCTTTGATTCAAGCGCAAGAAGACGCTTGCTGGCTACATTGCGCAATTGCTCATCCTCCGATTCCTGCAGTACACCAATGTAAGCGTGCTGTGCCAGGGTAACGTTTCCCTGCATTTCATGTACCGCCCCCAGCTGCACATTGAATTCCGCCCGGTTGGGCAGCAACAACAGCTGCCGGTCAATACAAGCCTTGCTTTCATCCCATGATTTTTGCCGCCAGAATATCTGCTTCAGATTGTCCAGAATACGGATAAGCACGTCCTTGTTGCTGGCGATTTCAAAATATTCATCCTGCAGGATCGCCTTTTTCCCGGCAATTTGCTGTAACAGGTTGGAGCAATCGGGTTTGCTTAATATCCGTCCGGAAAATGGGTCGACGATGACATGCTTATCTGATCCGTAGCGAACAAGAAAATGACCTGGAAAATTTATTCCCCGAACTGAAATATCGAGGCGCGAACCGAGTGCGATATGAATCAGGGCTAGGGTTATGGGAATGCCGACCCGGGTGTCAATGACACGGTTCAGGTAACTGTTACCGGGGTCATAGAAATTTTTAACACTGCCGCTGAATCCTTCCTCAACATGAATAAAGTCAATCAGGCCGTTGACTGAGATACCTAAACCGGTGTTGCTGTCAAACTTATGCTCAAACTGATGTGCCAATTGATCCAGTGCCTGGAGGTAAAGGTCCACCTCAATGTTGTCTTCAGTTTCCGCCGCGATCAGTAAAGCCGCTTCGTCCAGTTTTATCTGCCCGTCCGGCAATGCGGCAATTTCAGCGAATCTGGTTCGGATATCGTTTTTCATGGGTTCAACTTTACAATGTTGATGCTGATATGCAATCCTCAGATCACCATCCTTTGAAGGTTTCCTGCATGAAAGAAGAGATTACCCCTCCCGGGCCAATGCTTCGGATGCTGGAGGGGCGTGCTAGCGCTGAGGCAGCGCAGTTAATGCTGTCAATGCCACTCATCCGGTTACAGGCGAAACGAGGTAATGGAGAACCCGTAGTTGTACTGCCTGGTTTTATGGCAGACGACAATTCTACATTCGTCTTGAGGCAATTCCTCAATAGTATTGGCTATAGATCTTACCCCTGGGGTTTGGGTGTCAATCGCAGGAAGATGCTGGATTTCCTGCCCCCCATTGTTGAACTGGTTCGGCAACTGTCGGCCAAGCACGAGCAAAAAGTCTCTCTGGTGGGCTGGAGCCGTGGAGGTATCCTTGCGAGAGAAGTGGCAAGAGACCATCCTGCTTTGGTCGACAGGGTCATTACAATTGGCTCCCCGGTAAAAGGTGGTACTAACGTTTCCAGTATCGGGGCCATGGTGAAGAGAGAGACAGGATTGACCTCGAAAGAGATGTCGCAATTGTTGAGGCTTCGTCAGTTAACCCCAATTGATGTGCCTATTCGTGCTATTTACAGCAAATTGGATGGCATTGTCTCGTGGAAAGCCTGTATCGATGAAGTAAGCAAAAATGTAAAGCACTTTGAGATACGTGGCTCACATATAGGTATGGGTACAAATGCCGAAGTATACAGATTGTTACCTAAATTACTGGCAGAAAAAATATAACAGGAACGCTAAGGGGAGCATGATGCAATTTGATCTAACGATGATCGATGAACTTTTATCAACTACACGAGCGGTTCGAAAACGGCTGGATTTTGATAAACCGGTACCACGCGAAATTATCGAGGAATGTATTGGCTTGTCGCAGCAGGCACCGACCGGTACAAATTCCCAGGGATGGCGCTGGATTGTAGTTGAAGATGCAGACAAAAGAGCCGCACTGGCGGATATTTATCGAAAGATGTCCGGACCTTATCTTGCGGAACAGGGAAAGATTGCCGAGGAATCCGGAGATGCACAAACAGTGCGCGTACTGGATTCTGCCGTTTACCTGGCGGAAAACCTGCAGCATGCACCAGTACACGTAATTCCCTGCCTGCAGGGTCGCCCACCTGAGGGAACACCCGTGGTTGCTCTGTCAGCAATGATGGGTTCCATATTCCCGGCTATATGGAGTTTTCAGTTGGCACTTCGCGCCAGGGGTTTAGGCTCATGTCTTACTTCCCTGCATTTATTCAATGAAAAGGAAGCCGCTGAATTGCTGGGTATTCCCGATGATGTGTTACAGATTGCGTTGTTGCCGGTGGCTTATACGAAGGGTACGGATTTCAAGCGAGCCCAGCGACCACCGGCATCAAACATCATGCACTGGGATCACTGGGAAACCTAGCCATGGCCATCCAGATATTTCACGTCAAAGGAACGCGATCAGTTCGTGTGATCTGGTTGTGTGAAGAATTGAGCGTGCCCTATGAAATAGTGCCCATCGACTTTTCAGCAGACTATCGAAACAGCGACGAATGGCGAGCAATGAGTCCCACGGGCAAAGTACCCGCCATGACTGATGGTGGCATGACCATGTTTGAATCCGGTGCAATGGTTCAGTACATCCTGGAAAAGCACGGGCAGGGGCGACTGCAACCGGAACCAGGTACTGCAGATAGAGCAATTTTCCTGCAATGGTGCTGGTTTGCAGAAGCGACACTAGCAAGACCGTTGGGAGACATGGTGCATCACCTGTTCCTGAAACCAGAAGCCGAAAGGCTGCCGGAGATGGTGGTTGATGGTGAAAAACGAGCACGGGTCTGTCTTGAAGCGGTTAACTCGGCACTGCAGGACCAGGATTATCTGCTGCCTGAATATACCGCGGCAGACATCATGATGGGATATTCGCTACTGCTTGCAGCACGAGTGGAGGTATTGGATAACGAATACCCGCTGGTGCAAGCCTATTTTGAAAAGCTACAGGCAAGACCAGGCTATCAATTAGCTACAGCTTAGCCGCTCATCGTCATCCCGGGCTTGACCCGGGACTTCATCATTGCCTGTCCCTGAGTTCCTTCTTAGCCAACCTGTTTTTTTCCTGGGCACTGACGGCGTCCGCACCAATATGCGACTCACCTCTTTTTTTTGCCAGTTGTACTTGTTTTTCCCGTTCGCTGAATCTTATTCGTTGGTCATTTGTCGTTAAGTCGATGCAATGTGGGCAACTTAACCCCTGGACATAGGCATTGCTCTTTTTATCTTGTTCTGTGATCGGCATACGGCAGGCATGGCATTGATCGTACTGACCTTTCTCCAGCTGGTGATCCACCGTGACTCGATCATCGAACACGAAACATTCCCCTTCCCAGAGAGAAACTTCCTCTTCGATTTCTTCCAGGTATTTCAGGATACCGCCTTGCAGGTGATATACATCTTTGAAGCCCAGTGACTTTAGATATGCGCTGGATTTTTCACAGCGTATGCCACCGGTGCAGAACATTGCGACCTTTTTGTTCTTTTTCGGGTTGAGATTCGTCTTTGCATAATCAGGAAAATCACTGAAAGACGTGGTGTGTGGATTGATCGCATTCTTGAATGAACCAATCGCTATTTCATACTCATTACGCGTGTCGATCAGAGTGACCGCAGGGTCTGAAATCAAATCGTTCCAGTCTTCGGGTTTAACGTAGGTACCTTTGAGCTTGTTTGGATCGATATCTTCCACACCCATGGTTACGATTTCTTTTTTTAGTTTGACCTTGGTGCGATTGAAAGGCATCTCATCAGCAAAGGATTCCTTCCAGCGAAGATCGGCAAATCGTTCGTCCTTATTTAACCATTTTAGAATTGAGTCGACCCCATCACGGGAACCAGCGATAGTGCCATTGATCCCCTCGGGTGCCAGCAACACGGTACCGCGCACAGCATTGGATTCCATCAGCTTTTTTAATGGTACCCGTAACTGTTCAAAGTTAGGCAGGCGCACAAAATGATATAGCGCGCAAACCACAACGTTATTGCCGGACATAGATCAGAATCTCAAAACAACTCTTTCAAATAACTCTGATCCATGGTTGGTTCAAAGCTACTTCTTACACGCAATCCGAAAAATTCGTGGATTGATGCGACGATTATAGAAGCTAGCTCATCCTGTGTCGCGAGGCTGTCTTCCAGGTATCGGTCGTAGCGCATGGCCCAATCCTGTTTGCCACTAACAGAATTGATGAGTTGAACCGTTGTCCTGATCATCCCGTCCTGACTTCTGACGGAACCCTCTACCAGGTGAGTTGCATTCAGTTGTCTACCGATTTCCAAAGGATCAAGAGATTCGCCTCGAAACCGGAATGATGATGTGTGGGAAATAGTGGACAGCTGCTCCGAACGACCAAAGTAGTTGGCGATATCTTCAGATAAACCATCGCCAAAATTCAGGTTTTCCTCACCGTCGATAAGATTGAGGAAAGGCAAAACTGCAACGGTGATCGGCAATGCATTAACGAAGGCTGCTGGTGAGTTGCTTTCTGCTTCCAGTGGTTCCTTCAACATCACCTCAGCGATCAAACGATAACCACGCTTTGGGTAAGTCTGGATGTATTGTGGGTCCTTTGAACTATCACCGAACACTCTTCGCAATTCCGCCATGGTCTTGTGTACAGCATTGTCGCTGGAAATAGATCCACGCCAGAATGTATCCAGCAATTCTTCCTTGGTGACTAATTCACCCTGGTGTTTGGCAAGGTGAAGCAACACGTCCATCGCACGGGGCGTGATGTGTAGTTCCTCGTTTGCTCGCGTCAGGCGGTCGAAATTTTCATGGACCGTCCAATCACCTACTAAAAGCATGTTGTTTTCAAAGTAATACTGGCTTAGAAATAATCTTACCCAGAGGTTCCCCAACCCTCAATGTTTTTGATGAGGAAAATACGATTGCTTTTTGTGAAGGCAGAAGAAAAGCAGGGAAATTTCAGGGTTTTGGCAGAAAATTACCGTAAATCCGTGGATCAGCGCAGATTAAAGGAACGAAAACAGCAGTACCCAGCAAGGACGGGGGACTACTCAATATGGAAACTGGATGCCGGTGTAATCACCAGCGAGCCAGATTTACTTTTTGAGACTTATCATGGAGATGGGGAAATATGAAACTACGAACGGGATTGTTAGTGGTGCTTGGCATGGGGTTTTCCCTTGTGGCGTCAGGTTCAACACTAACTGATAATCGCGGTTTTTCGAACTGCGAAAGCGAACTCATGGATGCGTTGGGCGAATCAGGCCTCGTGCTCGATCACGATTTTGAAGTCGCAGATCGCGGATCCAGTAAGACATTTTATATCAAAGGGTCAGCCTGGGCTGACGACGGGAGTCGAACAACAGTGACCAGTATTTGTGTTACCGACCGTTTTGGCCATGGAGTTGCCAGCCTTGAAACCGATTCTGAAAAATCAATCAGTAGAGGAGGAATCTTAGCTGTTCAATAGCCTCTTGTGCGGGCCTCCCTGGCCCGCATTTTTTAACTTCACTTCATAAAAGCAGCCACATTCTGAATGCTATACTCCTGATCATTTAGTACTAGATGATTTTAAGGAGATAGATATGCCTGTTAATCCGGATGCCGTTGGCACCAAAGGCGAGCCCACGCGACGAAGCTGGTCCTCAAAGGACGCCTTGCTATATGCAGTTGGCATAGGCGCAGGTACAGATGAGTTGCAGTACACGACTGAGAACACGAAAGACCTGGCGCAAAAAGTGCTGCCAACTTTTGCCGTTATTGTAGGTGGTGGCGGTGTGCCGATGGCGGCGGCGGGTTCTTTTAACCCGGCGTTAATGGTCCACGGTGAGCAAGGCATTGAGCTGTTGGGTGAAATTCCACCCGCTGGAGAAATCGAAAGTGTCGGGGAGATCACGGGTATCTACGACAAGGGTTCGGCGGCTGTTCTTGCGTTTACCTCGGAGTCAAAAAACGTAGAAACCGGGGAAGTATTACTACGCACAAGCATGACTCTATTTTGCCGTGGTGAAGGGGGGTTCGGCGGTGATCGAGGACCATCGGAAAAAATTGAGTTCCCCGAGACTGATCCTGACTATTCGGTGATTTATAAAACTCGCGAAGACCAGGCGTTGACCTATCGATTGAGCGGCGATCGTAACCCTCTGCATTCTGATCCCTCGTTCGCCGCCATGGGCGGGTTTGACAGGCCCATCCTGCACGGACTTTGTTCTTATGGTTTCACTGGTCGAGCGCTACTGCATTGCCTTTGTTCTGGCGATGCCAGCAAATTTAAATCAATGAATGCGCGTTTTTCAAGACCCGTGATACCCGGGGATGCTCTCACCATATCCATGTGGGTAGACGGTAGCAGCGCACTATTTCGCACTACCAACCAGGATGGCGATGTCGTGATTGACCAGGGAAGATTTACTTTTGGGTAGTATTCAATGCTAAATATTGGTGATACGGCCCCCGATTTTGAGCTCACTGACGAAAATGGTGAACAGGTCACTCTTGATGACCTGCTGGCAGGCGAATCTCTTATTCTGTATTTTTATCCGGCTGACTTTACGCCACTTTGTACGGCGGAAGCATGCAGCATTCGTGATATGCACGATGATATTGTTGATGCCGGCATCAAGGTAGTTGGCATCAGCCCTCAGAGCGAACGTACTCATCAGCGATTCAAGGAACAATTCAATATTCCGTTTCCTTTGTTATTCGATAAAAACAAGAAGGTAATCAGAGCTTTTGGCGTAGATGGTCCATTGGGTTTTGGCGTTCGTCGTGCGACCTACCTGATTAGCAAAGAGAAGCATATTGAAAATCGTGTGGTTTCTGATCTGTTTGTCGGTAGCCACACACAATTTATCAAGGAAGTCATTGCCAACCATCGATGAACACTACTGACAACAGGTTGTCAGTAGTGTTGCGGTAAACTGGAAGTTCAAACACCACGAGAAAAGTTATGGCTGAGGAAAATCCTTC
>JAPUGI010000324.1 GCA_027292925.1 Gammaproteobacteria bacterium | reverse complement strand
AGGAGTTCACGGCGCCCCGGCTGCCCGAGCTTCCTGTTTTCACCGGCGGGCTGGTGGGATATTTCGGCTACGAGATCGTCCAGCGCTTTGAATCGCGGCTGATCGACGAGGATAAACCGGATGAGCTGGGTACGCCTGACATGGTGCTGCTGTTGTCGGAGGAGGTTGCGGTGTTCGACAACCTGGCTGGAAGGCTGTACCTGATCGTCAATATCGACCCGTCCATGCCCGATGCGTGGAAGGCGTCACAACGCCGCCTGGACAAACTGGCCCACAGGCTGCGCTGCGGCAGTCCGGGGTACGGGGATCCGCTGGCGCATCCACCGGTGGCGGAGCAGGACTTTCATTACGGTTTCAGCCGCGATGACTTCATCGCGGCGGTGCAAAAAAGCAAGGAATATATTTTGTCCGGGGATATTTTCCAGGTCGTTCTGTCGCAACGAATGAGTGTGCCTTTTACAGCCCGTCCACTCGATGTGTACCGGGCGCTGCGGGCGCTCAATCCTTCACCATACATGTTTTATATCGACCTGGGCGACACCCAGATTGTCGGCTCTTCTCCCGAAGTCCTGGTGCGCGTGCAGCACCGGCAGATCACCTTGCGCCCCATCGCCGGCACCCGGCCCAGGGGTGAGTCCATTGAGGAGGATCGGGCTCTGGAAGAAGAGTTGCTTAACGACCCCAAGGAACGCGCTGAGCACTTGATGTTGATCGACCTGGGCCGCAATGACCTGGGCCGGGTGGCCAAAACAGGCACCGTCCGGGTCACGGACAACATGATTATTGAGCGCTATTCGCATGTCATGCACATCGTCTCGCAGGTGGAAGGAGAACTGGCCGAGGGGCTCACAACTGTCGATGCGATTCGTTCATCCTTCCCCGCCGGTACGCTGTCCGGCGCGCCCAAGATTCGCGCGATGGAAATCATCAACGAGTTGGAGCCAATGCGCAGGAACGTGTATGCGGGGGCCGTGGGTTATCTTACCTGGCACGATGATACCGATCTGGCCATCGCCATCCGCACTGCGGTGATCAAGGACGGCATACAGCACGTTCAGGCCGGCGCGGGTATCGTCGCCGACTCGGACCCGCAAAAGGAATGGGAAGAGACCATGGACAAGGGCAGGGCATTGATCGCCGCCGTGAACAGCGCTGCCGCCGGCCTGTAATAGGAACTTGGGATTTTAGTCACTCACACCATTCCGGGCTGAAAATGCAAGAACAACAGATAGGATAAGAACATGAATGATTTACTTTCCTGGGGACCACTGATTTTATCGTTAGTATCGATCATTCTGTTGGTTGTGGTGTTGTCGCGAATAAAGGGAAATGCTGATGAGAACATTGAGTCTGCTGTACGTGAAGAATTTCGCAGCAGTCGCGTTGAATCGGGAGAAGATTTCCGCTCCCTCAGGGAGGAGGTATCCAAAAGCAACAAAAATTCAAGCGAGTCCATGATCAAGACCATTGGAGAGATGCAAAAAGTTCAGCAAGAAAGTATCGACAAGGTAGAAAAGATGGTTGGTGGGTTGATTGAATCTAATGAGAAGCGACTCGACAAGTTACGGGAGACCCTGGACAAACAGATTAAGGAACTGCAAGAAAGTAATGAAAAGAAACTGGAGCAGATAAGGCATACCGTTGACGAAAAACTTCAATCCACGCTTGAAAAACGCCTTGGCGAATCCTTCAAAATCGTAGGTGACAGGCTCGAGGCAGTGCATCGCGGCTTGGGTGAAATGCAGGAATTGGCTACCGGTGTTGGAGATCTTAAGCGGTTGCTCACAAACGTTAAAACCAGGGGTGGTTGGGGTGAGGTTCAGTTGGGCTCGATTCTTGAGCAAATATTGACCCCGGAACAGTACTCAACCGATGTCCAACCTAACCCCAATTCATCGGAGACTGTTGAATTCGCGATCAGGCTACCGGGCCAGGATGACAGTGATAAACCGGTTTGGATACCTATTGATGCCAAATTCCCCCGGGAGGATTACGAGAGATTGCAGGATGCGGCAGAAAAAGCTGATAAAGACGCCGTTGAATCAGCGCTTAAGGGTTTAAGAAAACAGATCATAAAGTCTGCCAAGGATATATCGGAAAAGTACCTCAACCCACCACACACTACTGACTTTGGCATCATGTTTTTACCGACGGAAGGACTTTACGCCGAGGTGTTGCGTTTACCTGGACTGACGGATCAGCTGCAAACCCAGCACAGGATTATGGTGGCCGGCCCGACTACCTTTGCCGCAATTTTGAATAGCCTGAGAATGGGATTCAGAACCCTGGCAATTGAGAAGCGATCCAGTGAGGTGTGGCAGGTTCTTGGCGCCGTTAAAACCGAATTTGGGAAATTCGGAGACATTTTGGCAACGGTGAAACGACAATTGAATGCTGCTTCAAACACAATCGAGCAATCGGGAGTGCGGACCAGAGCGATGCAGCGCAAACTGAGAGACGTGGAACAACTGCCTGAAAAAGAATCGGTCTCTTTGCTGGGCCTGGAAAATGTGGCCGTGGACGATGACTCTGAAACTGAGTAATGATGGATATTCGCACCAGTCTACAAGCGCTATCTCTTTTTAGAGTGCTTATCCTGCTTGGGTGCATGGTCAACGGCAGTACGTTTGTTGCAGAAACTGCAATACAGCATCACAAAATAACCCTTATCAAGGATGCTACTCTTATAATCACAATGGATCCGAATCTGGGTGAAGGTCCTCTTGGATTAATCAAGCACGGTAGTATTACCATTGAAGACGATATTATTCGGCGGCTGGGCGACTCAGAAGATCACGTTGATGAAGTAATCGATGCCAGCGGCATGATCGTTCTGCCTGGTTTTGTCGATGCCCATAATCACCTTTGGCAAACCCTAATCAGGGGTTGTGGAACTGATAAGGAGTTGCCGGGATGGCTGGATGAATGCATGTGGCCCGTCAGTCAATCACTTGATGAAAGCGACACCTATGCCTTCGTACGTTT
>JAPUGI010000323.1 GCA_027292925.1 Gammaproteobacteria bacterium | reverse complement strand
TGTGACTGGTACGCTTGTGTTTTTGGAAAAATCCAGGGATTAAATTCTTAAATACTGCTGTTATCTCCCATAAAAATAGAGTAAATTCACGCTTTCTCCCGGGAAAATCGGAAATATGGCTAAAATACTCGTACTTCATGGTCCGAATCTGAACTTATTGGGCACCCGTGAGCCAGAGTTATACGGGACTGATACGCTGGACGACATTAATAGTCGCCTACAGGAGCAGGTTGAGGCTAGTGGTCATGAATTTGAAGCATTTCAGTCAAATGCGGAACATGAGCTCATTGACAAGATTCATGAAGCTAAAGGCTCTGTATCATTCATTGTGATCAATCCTGGTGCCTATACCCATACCAGTATCGCATTGAGGGATGCGTTCCTAGGTGTGAGCATTCCTTTTATTGAGATCCACTTGTCCAACGTCCATAGCCGCGAAGACTTCCGACAACGATCCCTCCTCTCTGATATTGCATTGGGTGTCATAACTGGTCTCGGTTCTCAGGGCTACCAGATGGCAATTGAGTCAGCACTTAAAAAAATCTGAGGCAAACTTCCGAGGAAAAAGATGGACATCAGGAAAGTAAAAAAACTGATCGAGTTGATGGAAGAGTCTGACATCAGTGAAATAGAAATCACCGAAGGAGATGAGGCCGTACGAATCGCTCGTCATGGACCCAGGTCGGATGTTTTGCACACTGGCATCGAAGCGAACGTATCTACCCGGTCCACAGCGTCATCTGCGGTCAAGACAGGTGGCCGGGGTTATATTGTTCGCGCACCGATGGTAGGTACTTTTTACCATGCTCCTTCCCCGGGTTCACCTCCGTTTGTCGATGTGGGCAAGCGAGTCAAGGAAGGGGATACGCTTTGTATCATTGAATCTATGAAAATGATGAACCAGATTAAAGCGGATAAATCCGGCACCATTGAAGCCATCCTCGTCGAAAATGAACAATCAGTGGAATTTGACCAACCACTTTTCACGATATCCTGAGCCCCTTTTTTCTAGGAAACACTGATGTTCCAACGAGTGCTCATAGCCAATCGCGGCGAGATAGCGCTGCGTATTCTGCGTGCCTGCCGTGAGTTGGGTGTCCAGACTGTAGCTGTCTACACCAAAGTGGACACTGACCTGTTGCACCTCAGGTTCGCAGACGAAATAGTATGCATTAGTGAGAAAAGTTACCTCGATGCGAACAGTATGGTCGTGGCGGCTAAAAATCATGGCTGTGAGGCTATCCATCCTGGCTATGGTTTCCTGGCTGAAAATGCTGACTTCGCAGAATTAACCGAGGCTGCAGGACTTTCCTTCATCGGCCCGGACGCCGGAACAATTTCATCAATGGGCGACAAATCAAACGCACGGGTAACGGCGATGACCTTCGGGCTGAAACTGGTTCCCGGTTCAAATGGTGCTGTAGAGAACCTGGCGGAAGCAATTCCGATTGCGGACGAAGTCGGCTATCCCCTGGTAGTGAAAGCCGCCCGGGGTGGTGGTGGACGCGGCATTAGGATGATCATGAAAAATTCTGAATTTGAAAAAGCATTTACTGACGCCCAGGCTGAATCATTGGCTTTGTTCTCAAACGGCGAAATGTACATTGAGAAGTTTCTTGACCCGGTGCGACATATTGAGGTGCAGGTGATGGGAGATGGTGCTGGCAATGCCATTCATCTTGGATCAAGAGAGTGTTCCCTTCAACGTAAACACCAGAAGATAATGGAAGAGGCGCCTGCAGTTAATATTCCGGAAGATGACCTGCAAACACTGTTGGATTTATCGGTGAAGATGGCTGAAGGTCTTGGCTATCGGAATGCCGGGACTTTGGAGTTTCTGTACCAGGAAGGCGAGTTCTATTTTATTGAAATGAACACCAGGCTTCAGGTAGAGCACCCGGTTACTGAATGTGTAACTGGGATCGACCTGGTTAAACTACAGCTTGAAGTGGCGTCATCGGGGAAACTGAATTTAAGCCAGGATGAAATCGCCATTGAAGGGCATGCCATTGAGTGCAGGATTAATGCCGAAGACCGGCATTTCAACGCCAGTCCCGGTCTGGTTTACGATCTTGAAATGCCTGGCGGTCCTGGCGTGCGGGTCGATTCACATCTATATCGCGGTTATAGAATTCCACATCAATATGACTCCCTTATCGCCAAGATAATAACTTTCGATAATACCCGGCACGGTACAATTGCCAGGATGAAACGGGCGCTGGATGAGTTCATGGTGAAAGGAATAGATAATAGCACTGACATACACAAGCGCATTTTGGATCACGAAAGTTTTAAGAACTCTGTTGTTGATACCAGATTTCTACAAAGGGAAATCGTTTAATCTGTTGACCTGGCTCACGTGTATACAAACATGCAATCTCGTTATCTGGCCAACATGAAACGAGGAGACCTGCGACCGAGGCGACGGATGTATTGGAAAAAGATCACAATCGAGACTATTCCAGACAGCCTTGATGCTTTGGAAACGCTCCTTTGGAACCTGGGAGCAGTCTCTGTCACGTTAACTGATAGTGAAGACAAGCCTATTTTTGAGACTGCTACAGGAGAAAACCCACTCTGGTCTAATGTGGATGTCTGCGGCTTGTTCGAACAGGACGTGGATCATGAACAATTGGAGGGCCAGATAAGGGAATCAGGCTATAAAGTGTTATTCACGGAAGAATTAGGCGATAGGCGATGGGAACTTGAGTGGCTGTCTCGTTTTCATCCCATGCAGTTTGGTCGTCACCTTTGGGTGGTTCCCGATGGTCAGACGGTTGAAGATCCGGATGCTGTCGTTGTCGATCTGGATCCTGGACTTGCATTTGGTACTGGAACTCACGCCACTACGAGATTGTGTCTCGAATGGCTTGATTCACAAGAGCTGAGCGGTAAGCGGGTGATTGACTATGGCAGTGGATCCGGAATTCTAGGTATTGCGGCCTTGCGACTTGGCGCTGATAAAGTTTGGGCGGTTGATAATAATCCTCAAGCTTTAAACGCAACCCGCGACAATGGATTGAAAAATAATGTGGGACACAAGTTGAGCGTGTGCTCACCGGATGCTCTTGACCTAGATGGAGCCGATTTCGATGGAGCGGATGTAGTGATCGCGAATATCCTTGCGCAACCGTTGATAGAACTCTCCGGGTTGCTGGTATCGTTGCTGAAAAAAGATGGAGATCTGCTCTTGTCCGGCATCATGGTTTCACAACAATCCTGGGTAGAATCCGCCTACGCTGGAAAGGTTAGTTTTGTGCATCAGCGGCATGACGACGGTTGGACGTGTCTGCAGGCCAGGAAATGAACTTAAGACGGGAATTCATCACTTGTTGCCCGGCATGCAACACCTCGTTTCGCGTCACCCGTGAACAGATGGAAATGGCATCCGGTGCTGTTCGTTGTGGTGCCTGTCTGCGAATTTTCCAGGCAGATGAGCAGATGATCGAGGATCGTAAAGTGGCAGAGGTTGAGGATAGCCACTCAGAACCACTCGATTTTGGTACTGATGAAATTCAATCCAGATACTGGCAGGACTTTGATCTATACATTGAGGAAGTTTTTACAACACATCGAAGCCCGGAAGAGGCGACTCACGCCGCGGAATACCAGTCTTATTACGACGAATCTTGCGAGGCCGATTTATTCGAAGACGTTTTATCTGAAGCCGATGTATTCGAAGACGAATTATCGGAAGCCTATTTATTCGAAGACGAAATATCCGAAGCCTTCGAAGATGAATTATCCAAAGATGATTTATCCAGAGATCATGACGTGTCATTGGATAGTGAACAGGAAGAAGTTGAAGTAACGGAGTTGGTCGCTCAGCTCGATCTGGAGGATGATCCGGAGATTCTTGTTGGCGAACAAGTTCCTCGACTGGAAACACATCCGGCTTGGTTTGCCGCCCTGCCAGTGCTGGTGATCTCGGGTTTTCTGCAGTTTGCCTGGTTTAACCACGAAGTTTATGCACAGCAGGCAGAGTATCGACCCTGGTATCTCATCGTATGCAGGTGGATTGGCTGCGAGTTACCCGAATATTCGAATCCTGCTGACCTTTCCACGTCGAATCTTATCGTTCGATCACATCCCGATGTCGAGGATGCGCTGATAATTGATGCCATCGTTCGAAATTCTGCCATATACCGTCAAAGGTTCCCTTTTCTACAACTGCAGTTTCAGGATATTCATGGTAATCCCGTAGCACAAAGACGGTTCAATCCTGAAAATTATCTTGCGGGGGAACTCCGGGGATTGCGTTTTATACCAGGTAACACTGAAGTCCGTTTTTCGCTTGAAATTGTCGATCCAGGAAAAAATGCACTGGGATACTATCTTGAGGTAATGGCAATACATGCTTCTCCTTAGAGGTTTTCCTTTGACCTCGTTGGTGATTGAAATTGTTGCTGTTATCATCTGCGCTCTTTGCAGGTTGATTCCCTTAGCATGTTGAAAATCGGCTCCTTCATCCGTTCCAGCAGTGTCATCGTTGCGCCCATGGCGGGGGTTACAGACCAACCGTTTAGAAATTATTGCCGTCGATTTGGAGCAGACTGGGTTGTATCGGAAATGGTGACAAGTGACGCTAGGCTTTGGGGGACGGCCAAATCAACCCAGCGACTTCGTTTCAATGGTGAAGCAGAACCTCGGTGGGTGCAGATTGCGGGCGCAGAACCATCAATGATGGCGAATGCGGCGGTTCAGAATGTTGATCTGGGTGCGCAAATAATTGATATCAATATGGGTTGCCCTGCGAAAAAGGTTTGCAAAAAAGCAGCCGGTTCTGCTTTGCTTCGTGATGAGCTATTGGTGGGTTCAATTCTTGAATCAGTGGTCAGGGCAGTAGATGTACCAGTAACCTTGAAAATTCGTCTCGGCTGGTCACGAGAGGAGATAAACGCGACAAGAATTGCCGGGATTGCTGAAAACTGCGGCGTGCAGTTGTTAACAGTTCACGGTCGTACCCGGCAATGCAGATTCGCTGGAGAAGTAGATTACGAATCGATAGCAAAGGTAAAAAAATCAGTTGCTATTCCGGTAATCGCCAATGGTGATATCACCAGCCCGCTTTGTGCAAAAAGGGTGTTAAACATTACCGGGGCTGATGGCGTCATGATTGGCAGGGCCGCTCAAGGACGGCCCTGGTTACCGGGTATGATTGCTCATTACCTTGCCACCGGTGAGCTAGCACCTGCGCCTGGTACTGAGCTGATTTGGGAGACAATGAGAGGGCACATAACAGCCTTGTCGGATTTTTACGGAGAGCAAACCGGGGTAAGGGTGGCACGGAAACATGTGGGCTGGTACCTTGATGCACTTCATGGTCATGAAGCGCGGATGTTCAAACATCAGTTTAACCAACTTGAATCTACCAGGGCACAGTTGACTCTGATGGATCCTCAATTCTCTCAATTGGGGTTGGCTGCGTGATGCAACCACGAACAGAAAAGTCTCTAGCAAGATCAGTCGAAGGGGCTGTGAAAGAATATCTGCATACCATGGATGACCAGCAGGTGACTGATTTGTATGAACTGGTTTTAACTGAAGTTGAAGTGCCTTTAATTACATGCGTCCTGCAATTTACCAACAATAACCAGAGTCAAACCGCTAGTATTCTAGGATTGAACAGGGGCACGCTGCGGAAAAAACTTCGGAAGTATGGTCTGCTTTAGGATTTCACTATGTCAAACGTCCCAATTCGAACTGCGCTGATTAGTGTCAGCGACAAATCTGATCTGGTCGGGTTTGCTAAGGAATTAAGAAGTTTTGACGTTGGCTTGTTGTCTACAGGTGGTACTCACAGACTTCTGCTTGAAAACGACATTGAAGTGCAGGAAGTATCTGACTATACGTCGTTCCCCGAGATGATGGAGGGTCGCGTGAAGACGCTGCACCCGAAAATTCATGGTGGCTTGTTAGGTAGACGTAATGCCGATGGTTCGGGTATCGATGCAGAAGTGATGCAAACAT
>JAPUGI010000322.1 GCA_027292925.1 Gammaproteobacteria bacterium | reverse complement strand
CAAGGGATATCCACACCCCACCTGGCTAAAGACGGTCGATATTTCCTGCCGCATATGGGGTTGCCACATCTGGCTGAAAAAATACTCAAGATCCTGGATTGTCAGTTTGAACTCGAGTCAGTTACTGAGGCAGTCGCCACGTGGGACGCGCTTGAACTTGAAAATGCTGTTGCCGAAGTTGGGGCGTGTGGTGCGATGGTGAGAACCAAGGATGAATGGCTGGCGCATCGCCAGGGGATAGCGTTGGCTGGCAAACCTGTTATCGAGATTATCAAAATTTCAGAGAGTGATCCGGAACCATTGCCGAAAGATTCCTCTGCACGACCTTTATCCGGGCTGCGGGTGCTGGATTTGACCCGAATTCTCGCCGGTCCTACCTGTGCCCGTACCCTGGCAGAACACGGTGCGGATGGCTTGATGGTAACCGCAGAACATCTTCCGCAAACCCGTTTTTTCGTGGCTGACACAAGCCATGGCAAACGCACAACTTTTCTTGATTTTAATGATCACGAGCAGAAGCAGACACTGGTCAATCTGGTTGAGCAGGCTGATGTATTTTCCCAGGGATACCGCCCGGGTGTAATGTCGAAACATGGCTTGTCGCCGGAGGAACTGGCTGAAATTCGCCCCGGAATCATTTATACCTCGATGAACTGCTATGGCTATGAGGGTCCGTTTGCAGATCGTGCAGGCTGGGAACAATTGGCTCAGACTGTCACTGGCATCGCAGCCGAACAAGGAGGTGATAAACCGAGGCTGGTTCCTGCTGCAGCATGTGACTATACAACTGGTTATCTCGCGGCTTACGGTACCTTATTGGCCCTGGGTTTGCGTGCTCGTGTGGGAGGCTCCTACCATGTTAAGGCTTCACTGTGTCAATCGGGCATGTTCATCCAGAGGCAGCACAGGGTGGATTATGATAGTGACGGCATGGAAATTGACAAACACTTGATCGAAGAAATAACCCTCGAGACGCAAACACCCTATGGCAGGATGAAGCATCTCGGGCCGATTCTCAAAATGTCAGCGACACCACCTCGATGGGATGTACCATCGTCACCCCTTGGGACTCATGAAGCCGTCTGGTTATGATGCGTGATATTCCAGCGTTTCCCTAAGAGGTAGAACACACCGCAGACTAGGATCGTCAGTATCGCGAACCCCGCTCCGGCCATGGTCATGCTGGCCAGTTCAGCCATCGAGCCAAATACCATGAACCACAGAACTGCGCCTATGCCGTCCCCGAGACTGACGGTAGACGTCACGGTTGCCCGGGCCGATCCCGTGATATCTTTTTGCAGTTGTCCGGAGAACAGGGTACTGGCAAGGGCGAACATAAAGAAAAACACGGCAATTGTGAACGCTACCCAGTAACCTGATAAGAATGCGGAGGCAAAAAGAAACAGTGTAGATACAGCCATACAGGTTAAGAGCTGATTCAAACTGAGAAACTGAAATCTGCTGGCGATGGCTTCACCACTGGCCTGTGCGAGAAAGATGGGAGCCGCCAGCCAGGCAACCTGGGATAGCGAAAAGCCTTTTTCGAACAAAATGGGAGAGATATATTCGTCGATAACGCCGAACGCGACAACCAGGAAGGTAAATGCGAGGAAAATATAGAGGATGAATTTGTTGTTGAATGTTTCAAGAACGCCCGCTTTGAGAGTGGCTGCGTAACTTTCCTCTGGCACCGTTCTTTCACTCTTGATGTCTCTTACCAGAAAAATAAAGGGGATGGTGGCGACCATGGGGACACAGACGCTGACCAGGAGTACAAGGTCGAAACCGTGGATGATCAGGAATCCGCCCATAATCTCGCCCGCCATTGCGCCAAGTGTGCCTAGTGCTTTGATCCTGCCATAGTGTCGCGTGAATGTGCCTTGCGCATCCCAGATTTTTAACGAATCATACAACAGTGCTTCCCAGGCACCGGAACGGAGTGTCGAGCCCAGTCCCCAGATAATGAATCCCAGTGCATAGCCATAAAAATCCTGCCACAGATACCAGGTGAGAAAAGCGCTTCCTTTGATGAATCCGCTGGCAACAATCAGCCACTTTCTTGAATAGGTATCGGCCCATGCACCAGAGGGGATCTCAATGATGATGCCGACCAATGCCCATATTGAAAACAGGATTGAAA
The DNA here is from genome assembly GCA_027292925.1 of Gammaproteobacteria bacterium. Taxonomy (GTDB): domain Bacteria; phylum Pseudomonadota; class Gammaproteobacteria; order Pseudomonadales; family Azotimanducaceae. The sequence continues at coordinate 8,021 of JAPUGI010000322.1, read as the reverse complement.
GTTCGAGAGGGGAAACCCCATGTTCTCCCATCATGATGGCATACAAGGGGTAAATAGGAATCAGCTCGCGTAGACTGCCGGTCAGGTAAAATGCCGAGAGAGTGTTTCTTATGGATGACATCTTGCGGGATTACACCCAACCTGCTTTGATTAATCAAGAAACTGATGGGAACCTTACTATGCCTGACAATCTCCCGGAATCATTGATCGCGATAAGAGAGGATGCACAACAATTTGTCGATGAAGTGTTGGTTCCCCTGGCAAAGGATATTGATAACGAGGACCCGGTGCCGCAGGCTATCCAGGAGAAGGTTCTCCGGGCTTCAAAGGATGCCGGGTTTTTTTATAAAACACAGCCGACAGAGTACGGGGGTAATCCTGCAGGTTCGCTCGAACTTACTATGCTCCGGGAAACCTGGGCCGCCAGTAACTGCCGATTAACACCATACGTTTTTGGTCCGGGCCCCGGTATGTTGCACGCAGCAGAGGGGGATATGAAAAAAAATTATCTCGATCCCGTCATGCGCGGCGACAAGCGTGGTGCCTTTGGTTTTACCGAACCTGATACAGCTAAACGTCCTACCTGGGCGAAGATTGAAGGTGAAACACTACTGATTAACGGGCAGAAATCCTACGTCACTGGCGGCGCCACGGCAGATTTTGTGTCTGCACTAGTCAATGTCGAACATGAAGACGGCCGTAAAGCAGGTACTGCCATGGTAATCATTGATAGTGATGCCGCCGGAGTCAAAATCGATCGCGAATTTTCATCTTTGGAAGGCAGTGGCCACGTGTCAATGGTATTTGAAGACGTCCGCGTACCACTCGGCAACGTTATTGGAAAACTAGGTGAAGGCATGCCGAGAGCCCTGGGTAATATTGGTAATGTCAGGATGATGGTATCAGCCCAGGCGACAGGCATGTGTATGTGGGTCCTGGACTTCGTTGAACAGCATCTACTGGCACCCCACAGAACAGGAACACCACTGGGTGAACGCGAAGGTGTACGAATTCGCTATGCCGACATGAGGATTGAAACCTATGTTGCTCGCAGTGCCCTGTATCGAACTGCACGCCTGGTTGAGACCGGTGACAACATTGTCAACGAGACCATCGCCACCAAGGTATTTTGTACAGAAACTGCAGGCCGCGTCATCGATATGGCTGTCCAACTGGTTGGCGGCCAGGCACTGGTTCGTGGCCATCCCCTGGAGAAACTCTACAGGCAGGTCCGATCTCTACGGTTGGTCGAAGGTGCGAGCGATTTGCTGCGGATTAATCTCGTTAAAGGAAAGCTGGAACTAAAAAAAGGCAAGGTATAAGTGGTCCCGGCAGCGGTTTCACGCCGATACGTCTCACGCGACCCGGTCGGACCGAGTGAAACAGCGAGAGGATCTGACCGGCCGTCAATTTTCGTCACTTGTCGTAACACATATCCAACCAAACCGCGTAAGGCGCCTCGCAAGATACTCGGCTTTTTCTTCACAGTAGCCAGCCTGGTTTTGCGCTTGCCATAGAGTTTCAGTTGTTCCTTCAGGTTCCTTTTCGTACACGACCTGACAAGGAACAAACGCATATTGCTGTTCATATTGGATGCGGATCACTCGTTTTGATGATCCACTGGTGCAGGTGAAGTCAGAAGCCAGCAGGGTAGAGCTCAGCGTGAACAGCCAGATAGCAATCAGTGGTTTCATAAGATAACTCCTATGGTCTGTAACTAAACGCGACGGCACCAGGCTTCAATGCCTTATAAGCAAGTTCTGCCCAACGACATAGATTGGGCCGCGTATCTCTTGGATCAATGATTTCTTCTATTTCAAAATACTCGGCGGAACGAAACGGTGACCTGACCCGATTCAACCGCTCCTTTATTTTTGCAAGGTGTGCATCATAGTCTTTGACTCCTGCGAGTTCGGCTTTATAAGCGACTTCAGCACCGCCTTCAATCGGCAGTGAACCCCAATCACCGGACGGCCAGGCGAACCTGAAGTGGTGGCTCCCTGGTTTTGTATTCGCGGCACCAGCGACTCCGAAGGCCTTGCGGATGACGACGCTACAAAAAGGGACGGTGGCTTGTCCCAATGCAGCCAGCGCAGAAGATCCGAACCTGATGGTGGCATCTTCTTCTGACTGTTTACCAATAAGAAATCCCGGGCAGTCTACCAGGTGAACTAATGGCAAGTGGAACGTAGACGCGAGGTCACAATGGCGAATCAACTTGCGAGATGCATCAGCCGTCCAGGCGCCACCATATATCATCGGGTCTTCTGCAAAGACAGCGACGGAAATCCCGTTCAGCCTGGCAAGCCCGGTGATGATGGATTTACCCCATCTCCTTCCAATCTCAAAGAAAGAATCTTTATCGAATATCGCAGAAATAACCGGGCGCATTTTGTAGACTTTCCGTGCGTCGCGCGGAACAACCCCCAACAACATTTCTTCGCGACGATCAACAGGATCGTCGCAGGCGGTTTTCTCAGGTAACTCATCTACGTTGCCTGGCAAAAAGGAAAGGAATTGCTTTGCCATCTGGAAAGCTTCTTCTTCAGAACTTGCTTCATCATCGATGGCACCGTTACGAGTATGGATTTTACTGGAGCCCAGTTCTTCTTTGCTGACATCGCCAAGACTTGCCCAGGCAACCAGTGCAGGGCCCGCGATCATCATCTGCGCAGTATTTTTTACGATAACGGAATAGTGCGAAGTCGACACTCTGGCCGCCCCGATGCCCGCAACCGATCCTAGAGCCAACGAGACAGATGGGGCGATACCAAGATGATTAACAATCGTTTCCCATCCCGCGATTCTTGGAATGTAGGTTCTGCCAGCTGTTTCAATAGTTTTTACAGAACCGCCACCACCCATGCCATCTACCAGTCGAATATGCGGAAGCCGTAATTCGTTGGCGAGTCCTTCTGCTTGCTGGCGCTTCCCGGCGATGGAAGCATCAGCGGATCCGCCGCGCACTGTAAAATCATCACCTGAGATGATGACCGGCTTGCCATCTATCTCTGCAGTTCCAAATACGAAATTGGAAGGAGTGAAACTTTTTAACTCGCCGTTTTCATCATAAGTAGCGACTCCGGCCAGCTTTCCCACTTCATGGAAGCTGTCCTTATCTACAATTTTATCCAGCCGCTCCCTGATCGTTAGTTTCCCGAATTCGTGCTGTCTCGCGACCTTGTCCGGGCCGCCCATCTCTTCAGCCAGATCGCTTCGATGATTCAATTCGTCAATTTCCTTTTCCCAGCTCATTGACTCACTCCGGTGTGGTTTATACAAAAGTAACAGAGGACGGGTACAATAATACCAATTAATGTATTGTCTGTTTCATGTGTACACTTTATACATGCAGATAGGAGAAATAGACTAATGCGCTGGATCGGTAAAGTCACCGGTGGGGGTGTTGGTTACCTGTTGGCCGGGCAATTTGGTGCCCTGGCGGGTGTCGCCCTGGGTCATCAGCTATTTGACAGGCCGCCTCGCGAGTTCTTCGGTGTCCCCATATCAGATCGTGAGGTAAAAAACAGCGTCTTCTTTGCAGCAACTTTTGCCATGCTCGGCAAACTCGCCCAGGCCGATGGCAGGGTCAGCAGGGAAGAGATCAATTCCCTCGAGGATATCATCAGGGATCGTTTTCAGCTTTCGTGGAAATCAGCGAATTTCGCGTTCAAGACCTTTGATGAGGCGGTAGTATCTAACAACAGTTTTGAGTCGCATGCCGCTGCTTTCTACAGTCAATTTGTAGATTCTCCGGAAGTTCTGGTCAGTATGCTGGAAATTATGCTCGTGGTTGCACATGCCGACTTTGAGTACGATCAGACTGAAGAAACTCTTATCAAGGCTGCTGCCTCGATATTCAAATTGGAAGATGAATACGAACATATTCTGCATCTCTTCAGACATCAACCCGATAATCTCGAACATTGTTATGACCTGCTTGATTGCGAGCTAGAAGATGACTCGGTTGCGATCAGGGAATGTTATGAACGCTTGCGCCGGGAACATGATCCGAAAATCTTGATAGAGAACGGCGTTCCCAGGGAGCTGACCAATCTGGCCGAGGAAAAATACGAACAGATTCAACTGGCTTTCGACCACATCCTTCGGTCCCGCTCTGAAGAAGAGCGACAGTAATGATCATGGCATGGTACAGATCCTTTTTGGGTTCAAAATTCCTGACCCCAGCGATCATTCTCATTGGCGGGGCTCTAGTTTCCGTTGCGCTGTTTCTGTCGGCGCCGGAACCGGAAAAACGCGAAGCCAAATCACCCGTCATACTGGTTGATGCTTTCAGGATAACAAAAGCGCCACTAACCATGACTGTCCAGAGCCAGGGCGAAGTGTTGGCAAGGACACGGACAACACTCGTGTCTGAAGTATCCGGCGTTGTGTTGCAGCTGAATGAAATTTTTGTTGCCGGTGGTGTATTCACGGCGGGAGAGGTGCTGATTGTTATCGATGACCGCCACTATATTGCAGACCTGGAAAGGGCCAAAGCCAATGTTGCCAGTGCACGAACCCGCCTGGCCGAGGAAAAGGGGCTTGCGGAATATGCAATCTTCGATTGGAAAAACTCCCGCATGGCAAAAAAGGGTGAACCTTCTGCTCTGGCCAGGCGAGAACCTCAAATATTGGAGGCGAAGGCCAAACTCGACTCTGCGCTTGCTGAGTTGAAACGCAAACGAGGTGACCTGGAGCGTACGCGAGTAGTTGCTGTCTATGATGGCATGGTGGAAGAACGTAAGGTCGATGTAGGCCAATATGTAACACCTGGAACCCCACTTGGGGTGGTCTTTTCAACAGATATTGCTGAAGTACGCCTGCCCATACCACTTCATGATCTCGATTTCCTGAACCTGCCTGACGGTATCAGGAACAAGGATCACCGGGTGCCTGTTGAATTATCTGCGATCGGCAGAGATCAAGTGTATCGCTGGTTCGGGGAGATAGTGCGCACGGAGGCCGTCATGGATCGTAAGAACCGTGTGCTCTACGCCATCGCCGAGGTTAAGGACCCATACACCGGATTTAGATCACCGCTGCGAATTGGAAGTTATGTCAATGCGGTTATTTCAGGCAGGCAATTTGACAATATTGCCCGCATTCCGAGGGCGGCGGTTCGTCCGGGGAATAAAATCTGGATCGTCAACAAGAAAAGCCAACTGGAAATGCGCTTGATAAATCCAGTTCGCGCGGATGAACGATTTCTCTACGTTGATAGTGGTGTAGTCAATGATGAGATCATTTCGATTACACCATTGGAGAACCCTCTGCCGGGAACAGAAGTAAGATTCCAACTAACCGGTGGCCTGCAGTTGAGTACCAGTGATGGTCGTGACTGATTATGGCTAGGGAAGATATACATTCCGGTGTGATTGCCTGGTTCATTCGTAACCCGGTGGCGGCAAACCTGATGATGCTGCTCATTGTGATTCTCGGGTTTGTTTCCGCCTTTTCCATGAGGACCCAGGCTCTTCCCGACCAGGAGCTGGATCAGGTTGTAATCCAGGTGATTTATCCCGGCGCTTCTCCTGGGGAAATCGAGTCTACCGTTGTGACTAAACTCGAGGACGCCCTCCGAGGCGTGCAGGGCATTTCCGAGATGCAGGCAGTAGCCAGTGAAGGTTCCGCTCGCATAACACTTGAAGTTGGTAGCGACTTTGATGTCCAGGACATTTTAGACGAGGCGAAACTGGCAGTGGATCGTGTGTCCAGCTTTCCCGCCACAATGGAAAAACCTCGAATCTACAAACGTGAGATTAGAAGCCTGGTTATGTTTGTCCAGGTTTATGGAGATCTTGATGAGCGGGCGATGAAGTCATTTGCGGCATCAGTTCGCGATGAGCTTCTGGAACTGCCAACTGTTACTGCGATTGAGCTTTTTGGTGCGAGACCGTATGAAATCAGCATCGAGCTAAGCAAGGCTCAGCTGCGGCAATACGATCTCACATTACAGGAAGTCGCCACCGCAATAAGAAATTCTTCCCTTGATCTGCCTGCGGGGTCACTGAGAACCGAGTCGGGCACCATTCTCCTGCGTGCTGAAGGGCAGGCCTACAATCAGTTCGAATTTGAAGCAGTGCCGCTGCGCGTCCGAGCAGATGGAACGCGTCTGACTTTAGGTGATATAGCTGTTATTAACGATGGATTTGTTGAAACAGAAGGGTACTTACTGTTTGACGGTCGACCCAGTGTGGGAATGCAGATCAATGCGGTAGGCAACCAGAACGCACTGGATATTTCTACTGAAGTTAACCGGTACGTAGAAGAAAAAAAGAAAACACTACCACCATCGGTCGGTATAGATGCCTGGCTGGATATTTCATTTTACCTGAAATCAACCGTTTCGATGATGGTGGACAATTTGTGGTATGGCGTGATGCTCGTGTTCCTGATTCTGGGAATATTTCTTCGTATGCAACTGGCGTTCTGGGTCATCGTTGGATTACCTGTCTGTTTCCTGGGAGCGCTTTCCCTGATGCCTTTGTTTAATATCAGCATCAATATCATAAGCCTGTTCGGTTTCATACTGGTGCTGGGCGTGGTCGTCGACGATGCCATCATTATCGGCGAAAGTGCCCAGAGTGAAGTGGATGAAAATGGATTGTCCATTGAAACCATCACCCGTGGTGTGTACCGGGTCGCGCTCCCGGCTACGTTTGGGGTATTAACCACCATTGCCGCATTTATGCCCATGGTGATGATGGAAGGACCAGCATCTACTACTGCGGCTGCCATTGGCGGTGTAGTTGTATTGTGTCTTGCATTTTCCCTGGTAGAGTCCAAGCTGATCTTGCCCGCTCACCTCGCACAGATGAAACCTCTGCCGGATCTGCAGCCACGGGATATGGATCCATTGCGGCGTTGGCAACAGGCATTTGCAGTTGGCTTTGATCATTTCGTGCAGGAAAAATACAAACCCGCGCTGATCCATGCGATTCAGCACCGTTACAATACCGTTGCCATTTTCATTGCCATTCTGATTGTATCCGTTGGTGTGATCGCAAGTCCTCTGGTACACGTCGTCCTGTTTCCAGCGCTTCCTCATGACTACATCTCGGCCCGGATCGAAGTCGTTGACGGATCGCCGACTAGTCAAACTATAAAGATAGTCGATCATGTTGCTGACACCATCAGGCAAATAGATCAGGAACGTCCTTCAGGTGAACCTTTGATCAAGCACATGTTTGAGTATGCAAATGGTTCAACCGGGCAAATATTCGTTGAGATAGATAAAAATAGCAGCCGGGAAATCAATGCGATAGATCTGGCAGCCCAGTGGCGTGAGCGAGTTGGTGATATCGCGGGTACAAAAAAGTTACAAACTAACGGATCGACAGCAGTAGGCGGGGGTACGACTTTTAACTTCAAACTGGTCAGTAACAATTACGAGCAGTTGGATAATGCAGCGAAGGAACTGCAGACAACCCTGGCAGAATTTGATGGTATTTATGACATAGAAAGTACCAGCAACAGCACTGCCCAGGAGATCAATCTCCAAATAAAACCCGAGGCAGAAATACTGGGTCTCACGCTGCAGGATCTGGCACAGCAAGTACGCGCAGGGTTTTATGGTGTTGAAGCACAGAGGATTCAGCGTGACGGTGAAGAAGTAAAAGTCATGGTGCGTTTCCCTGCCGAAGAACGATCCTCAATTGGCAGTCTCGAAGGTATGTACATCCGCACTTCAGATGGCGCGGAAGTGCCTTTTTTGGCAGTTGCACGCATGGACCTGCACAATGGCTATTCCAACATCGTTCGCCATGATTCAAAACGCGCGGTCATCGTAACTGCTAATGCCAATACTAAAAAGGTTGAACCGACAGTGGTCGTGGAGGCACTAAGGGAACAGTTTACGAAGCGACTAAACGAAGAATTCCCCGATGTAAAGCTTGAACTCGGAGGCGCCAGTAAAGAAGAACAAAAGTTTTTGCAGAAGCTGGGTTTCATGATGGGAGTGACGTTATTTGCGATATACGCTCTGCTGGCTATTCCCTTAAAGTCGTACCTGCAGCCAC
>JAPUGI010000321.1 GCA_027292925.1 Gammaproteobacteria bacterium | reverse complement strand
GCATTCCTGGTTGTACTTACAGCGATCCTGAGATTGCCAGCGTTGGCCACACCGAGAAGTCCGCGATAGACAGTGGGCTTGAGGTAAAAGTCGGACGGTTTCCCTTTCTGGGTAATGGCAAGGCGATTGCGATGGGTAAGAGCGAGGGCCTGGTGAAAACGGTATTTGATGCCAAGACGGGTGAACTGCTGGGTGCACATATGATTGGCGCGGGTGTAACCGAACTCATACAGGGCTTTGGCGTGGCCATCTCTTTGGAAACCACCGAGCAAGAGTTGATGAACACTGTATTTCCACACCCGACATTGTCGGAAATGATGCATGAGTCAGTACTCGATGCCTATGACAGAGTTTTGCATTTTTGATATCGGCTCCGCGGCGTGGGTGCGGGCACAAGTTTAGGGAACGAAATGAGACCTGGTGGCAGCTTGAAAAAAAATAGCGTACGCAGTTCGAATAGCGTGGGAAAATTGGCAAGCACTTGTCTGCATTTTTTGCTGGCCATCATATTGTTTGGGTGTGGAGGCGACCTCGGGAATCGCCCGGTACTGATTAAGTTTACTCATGTGACATCTCCGGTCACGCCAAAGGGCCAAACTGCAGGTTTATTCAAAAAACTTGTGGACGAGCGGCTGCCCGGCAAGGTCGAGGTAGAGATTTACCCTTCGGCACAGTTGATGTCCGACGATGATTCGATTGAGGCCCTGGCATTTGGTGAGGTGCAAATGATTGCCGTCTCTCTTTCCAAATTCGATCGAATTACACACGAATTCCAGGTTTTTGATCTCCCCTTTCTGTTTCCTGATCTGCAGGCCGTCGAGACCTTTCAAGCGAGTACCGCCGGTAAAGCATTGCTCGACTCGATGACTGAAAAGGGCATCATGGGCAAGGCGTTCTGGCACAATGGTATGAAGCAATTCGGCGGTCCACGACCACTAAAAAAACCAGCTGATGCCCAGGGCCTGAAGTTCCGTATTATGGAATCCGACGTGCTGCAAGCACAGATACTGCAAATTGGTGGCAATCCCCAAAAAATGGCGTTTGGGGAAGTTTATCAGGCACTGCAAACTGGTGCCGTTGACGCCCAGGAGAACACCTGGTCCAACATATATTCATCCAAGTTCTATGAAGTCCAGCCGTACATTACTGAAACCAACCATGGCTATTTAGGTTATCTGGTTGCAGTCAACACCTATTTCTGGGAGAAGCTTCCAGACGATGTCAGAGAAGAACTGGATCTGATAATCCAGGAAGTAACGGCCTGGGGTAATCAGGAAGCGGAGAAGATAAATAGAGAAGCGAAGGGCAAGATTATAGAGTCCAGTTCTTCAGAGGTTATAGCTCTGGACAAATCGCAGCTTCAGGTCTGGAGGCAGGCGATGCAACCAGTCTGGGCCCAGTTTGAAGAGACGATAGGCCGCGAGCTTATACAAACTGCAAAGGGTGCCCGCTAATGAATAATCCTGCTGGGTCGCGTGTTAGAGATGTTATTAATCACCTGGAGGAAGGCCTTATGGCGTTCCTGCTGGCCTTCATGACGCTGATTACCTTTCTACAAGTAGTGTTGAGATATGTTTTCAATACCGGCCTCGTATGGTCACTGGAGGCGACCACGTATTCATTTGCCGCGCTGGTCCTGATCGGTATTTCATATGGGATAAGAACCAAGACGCATATTGCTGTCGATCTGGTCACCCGCCATCTACCAGTAAAGATACGCTACGCTACCGCACTAGTCGCGCTTGGTTTTTGCCTGGCTTACGCCGGCTTGATGCTCTACGGGTCCTCCGTTTTTGTCGAACGATTATATGCTTTGGGAAACTTTGCGAGAGATGTGCATGCACCAAAATGGTTGTTAACCATCACCATGCCGATGGGGTTTGCACTGCTTGTTTATCGTCTTTTAGAAGTCGGTTGGTCAATCCTCGGTATGACCAGCGCTGAGTATTGTGCGGCGCTCGAATCCGATTCCGCTGGATCCACTGGGTCAGAAAAAGAGACCGATCGGGAGAACCTACGGTGATCACACTTTGCCTTATCGTTTCATTATTGTTCCTTCTGCTGATTGGGGTTCCAGTAGCGATTTCGCTCGGTTTGGCCAGTGTCACCACGATGCTGCTTTTTGGAAATCAGTCACTGATATCACTTGCCCAGAAGTTTTTCCATACAATGCAGGTCTATCCCCTACTTGCTGTCCCATTTTTTATTCTCGCGGGGACATTCATGACAACCGGTGGCGTGGCGCGCAGAATGATCGATTTTGCCAATGCGATGGTGGGACATTACCGCGGCGGACTGGCGATGGCTGCGCTTTTGGCCTGCGCATTTTTCGCAGCGGTATCCGGTTCGGCAGCCGCGACGGTGGTAGCGGTAGGTAGTGTGATGATCACCGGTATGGTTGCCTCCGGGTACACCAAGAAATTTGCCGCCGGTGTTATCTGTAATTCGGGGACATTGGGAATCCTCATCCCACCCTCTCTGGTTATGGTGGTCTACGGCGCGATTACGGAGTCCTCCATCGGGAAACTGTTTATGGCAGGAATCCTGCCGGGTATCGTGCTGACCGCTGCGATGATGGGAACCATTATCGTAATTGCGCATAAACAGGAGCTTCCACGTCAGGAGAAGGCGGATCTCAAGACCGTCTTGCGTACCTTCAGGGAAGCATCGTGGGGGTTGATGCTTGTTGTTATCATCCTGGGCGGGATTTATGCAGGAATTTTCACGCCAACTGAAGCAGCGGCAGTCTCGGCTGTTTACGCCTTTTTTATCGCCGTGTTTGTCTACAAAGATATTTCAATAGGGCATGTGCCGGAGGTTTTGGTAGATGCGAGCAAGATAACAGTCATGCTCATGTTTATCATAGCCAATGCATTTATGTTCGCATTTCTGTTGACCACATTACAGATCCCCCAGGCTGCGTCAGAATTCATTACGGGTTTGGGTCTACCGGTGTGGGGATTTCTGCTGGTGCTGAATATTCTGCTGCTGCTTGCCGGGAATTTTATGGAACCGACATCAGTCGTTCTTATATTCACCCCTATTATCTTCCCGATCGCCATGGAGATGGGTATTGATCCGATTCACCTCGGGATACTGATGATAGTGAACATGCAGATCG
>JAPUGI010000320.1 GCA_027292925.1 Gammaproteobacteria bacterium | reverse complement strand
AGCGTAGCCACGTAATTCGGCGGCACGGTACCCTTGAGCACTTTCCAGTTTCATGACCATGGCAAGCACGGTGATCACAGCCGCTCCGGAGACTAGTCCCAATGGGACGGCCCAAAGGCCGAAAGCGCTATCGCGTAAGGAAAGTCCGAGCCCGACTAAAATCAAGGCATTGCAGACGCTGTCGGCAATGACATCGTATCGATGCCCCTCTGGGCTGGTTTTACCGGACAGGCGCGCCAGTTCTCCGTCGGCGCGATCCAACAAAAAGGACAGTACAAACAGGCCTGCCCCCAGGTTGATCCAGGGAGAACCACCGACAGCAAGAGCTCCGGCCGCTGCTATGCCGGCGACGAGACGCAAGGTTGTAATATGGTTGGGTGTTACCGGGGTGTTGATCAGCGGTTTGACACAGCCCCTTGTTAACGAGTGAATCCAGGTGTGGTGACTCATGGAATTATCTTATGGGTCATAAATATTATCCAAGTTTTGGCATCTTACTAGGATTCCAAAACTGAGGGAAGAGATGTCCCGCTACATGAGAGTAAGGAGTCTGTTCTGCCAGGGCGTTGATGCGATTATGTAGCCAGGTTGTTTCTCATAACAAATCCTCAACTGCTGCCAAGACATCGTTTACAACAATGGCCTTTGGTTTCGTTTTATTTTCATCACCGTCGCGATATTTTCCCGTACGGACCAGTCTGGATTCCAGACCTGCATTGATTGCACCTTGAATGTCGCCATAGATATCGTCACCAATTAATGCAACTTGTTCGGCTTTAATTTGAATACTTGCCAGAACCTGGCTAAAGAAATCAACAGACGGTTTACCAGTGATAACTGCCTCAATATCACATGCATATTCAATGGCTTCTACAAAGGGACCTGCATCCATGAAAAAATCACCGGATTTCTTGAAGTATTTATTGTGGCCGATTGCGATTAGTGGGGCACCCTCAAGACAAAGCCGAAAGGCATGGTTCAAATTAGCATAGTTAAAATCATCGGCAGCATCGCCAATGATCACTGCATTTGGATCGTTTTGCACGACATCACTGAATTCAGATTTTAATCCTCGATGGATAAGACAATAAGGGCGTAAATTATGGCTAAGTACGTAATCTTTTGCGGCCAGAGGGGCAGTATAGACATGCTCTTCTAAGATATTAATTCCTGCATCTTGTAATTGTTTAACAATTTTAGAACGAGGTTGTTGTGAGGTGTTGGTTATAAGTCGATAAGGCAGGTTTTTTTCTTCGATGTAGTTGATGGCTTTATCTGCATTCGGCAACAACTCAGCACCATCGAGTAATACACCGCTTATATCAAAGAAAATACCTTCTATCATTTGAGCAAATGTTCTCTTTCTTCTACATCAGTTCATATGAGTATAGTTGAATCAAGAGAGTCAGTGTGATGCGCAAGGGAGCAAGTTCCAATGATCATGAAAAAGTAACTTGTTATGATAAAATGCCTAAATATAAAAAGGACGCCCTAAAATTAAAATGTTCAAGAAGCTCCAGGAAAAAATTCGTTATCTTGTTGATCAAGCCTTTGCGAGCGAGTTCTTCGGACAAATGCTTCTGCTTATCATCTTATTGGTTTCCGTCACCCTGATTGGAATGACGGCGGTTTTCTTTGGTCTGTTCTCGGAAGAGAATGCAAGTATTGGCTTTATCCACCAGGAAATCGATGCTGGATTCTGGGATTCTCTATGGTGGTCAGTAAATCAGGTCATGCCCTTGCGAGGGTTCGAGAGGGCTTACGGTGCCACTGTGCCGGTACTGTTGTATTCCCTGTTTCTGTCACTCATGGGACTGGTTGTCTTGAGTGTATTGATCTCACTGATTAACAACACCTGGCGTAGCCGTATCGAAGGTCTTAACAAGGGTGATACGCCGGTACTGGAACGCGACCACGTGCTGGTACTGGGATGGAGCAATAAGGTTTTCTCTGTACTTCAGCAACTGGCACTGCTTCAGCCCGGAGTTAAGGTAGTGATACTGGCACCACGAGAAATTGACCTCATGCAGGAGCAGCTCAGAGTCGCGGGGATCCATCGACAACCAATCAAGGTCATTCTGCGCAGCGGGATACCCAGTAATTATGGCGAACTCGACCGAGTTGCCGTCAACTGTGCTGCCAGTATCATCGTCCTCGCAACAGACGCCGATGACAGCGAAACGATCAAAACCATCGTACTTTTGACTACACGGCAAGACTGGTCAGGTGAGCCACCGGTCCTTACTTCGGAAATTGTCATGGAGCAAAATTATGAATTGGCGATGATTGCTGCCAGAAACCGACTACATATTATTTTTTCCAGTCGGGTGATCAGCAAGGTCATTGTGCAAACAGTTCGTAACCCCGGGCTGGCAAATGTTTACAGCGAGATATTTTCCCCGGCGGGTAATAGTCTCTATGTACAAAGCTTTCCTGATTGTATCGATCGACCCTTTGGAAAGATTGCATACAGTTTTTCCGATGCCATACCCGTCGGTATCTCATGGAACGAAAAGCGCGATGATGTCGTGCGTCATGCTGTCGGGCTCAATCCTGAACCTGACTACGAGATTGCCGAAGATGAACAACTGGTACTTCTTACACGAGGTCTGCCAGTTATCTACACAAACCACGACAGTAATCCTGAATCACGGATATATCAGGAAGGCGGTTCGGTGCCCCATGTGCCCACTCGGGTACTGCTGATAGGCTGGACCGATATTCTTTACAATATTCTGCAGGAACTCGATGCACATGCCTTGCGTGGTACCGAAGTGACGATACTGTCAAACGTTAATCGCGATATGACACAGCAACGGATGGAAAGCCATCAATTAAATACCCTGAAGAACCTGACGCTGGAATTTCTTGAGGGTGATGCCGTAATGCAATCAGCCTGGGAAGATATCGATTTACCCGGTTTTCAGAGCATTGTCGTACTTGCAGACGAAACGGACGAGCAGGGAGATGCAGATACACGCACCTTGCGTATATTGCTTCGTTTATCGGATCTGCGTAAGCAGCATAAATTACTTGCACATACCGTTGTTGAGCTGCTGGATGATAATAATCGTGCCTTACTCACAGGCCTTAATGTGGACGACATCATCATCAGTCCCGAAGTTGTCAGTGCCCAGCTGGCGCAAATTGCAGGTCAGGAGGTTCTCGCACCTATCTACCGTGAACTACTCAGTGCAGGTGGTGTTGAAATCAGCATGCGACCTGCAAGTGATTATGTACAGCTTAATACCGATTGCTATTTTAGTGACATGATCTATGCATGCCAGCAAAAAATGGAGATGGCACTCGGTCTACGTCTGGCACGGAACGGCGGTGAACTATTATTGAATCCTTCCAGGCGGATTACATGGCAGCTTGGCGAGCACGACAAAGTGATTGTACTTGCACAGCAAGTTTATCAGTAAGTAAACGGACTTATCCGAATCTCAGGCATCGAAAAGTGGAGCATTACATGCTAGAGTCCGCTTTTTTTCCAGCTAATACACTGTAAAAAGAACCTAACAAACCAAATCAAAATCAAAAGGAAGTTAAAACAATGCCTCGTCAAAAAATATTCACTCTCATTTACACGTTGCTAATTCTCACAGCTAGCCTGATAACTTCCCCGCTAGTACTGGCAGGGGCATCCACTCTTGCTAGTATTCAAAAAAGTGGTCAACTGGTACTGGGGACATCTGCGAACATGCCGCCAATGACCGGAAAAAATGAGGAAGGCAAGGTTGTTGGCTTCGATATCCATCTGGCACGCTTCATGGCAGACGGTATGGGTGTCGAACTGAAAATAAGGACTATGCCGTTCGATAAATTACTCTCTGCCCTGGAAAAAGGAGAGGTCGATGTAGTTATTTCCAACATGACAATGAACCCCAAGCGCAATATGAGCCTTGCCTTTGTCGGTCGTTACATGACATCAGGCAAGTGTGTCCTTACCAAGAAAGAAGGCCTTGCCAAGGCCAAGGCCGCAGAAAATCTGAATACACCTGATGTCCGCATGGCAGCGC
>JAPUGI010000032.1 GCA_027292925.1 Gammaproteobacteria bacterium | reverse complement strand
ACCATCTTTGGAAGAGAACGAAACAGAGATCCTGTACTGACCACGGGTAGATTCGAACTGCACGTCGTTGGAATTGACCAGACAACTTCGCCGTTTAAAGTAGGTAATACCGACGCTCCTTAAATTCAGGATGGGATACTTAACTTTCGCGTAGTCCTGAACCTCCTTTATGCGGTCATACATCAAGTCATAATCCGGTCCATCCGGACCCGCGTTAAAAACCTCCGCGGGTTGTGATTCGGCAATATCGAATGCCGGATCGGCATTCGCCCCCTCTGCCATCGCCTTCAGATCACTAATTGCCTCGCCAATTGTTGCTTCGTCGGTTTTATTGACACCCAGCGAAGCACGACGCTGGTCCTTGATGCCCGATACCCTGATGTCAGTTTCAAAGTTGGTCCTGAACAGGTTGATCTCGCCGTTCTCGGCCTGCAGTTCGTGCAGTTCATCATTGCTTACATGGCAGACTGCTTTGTCAAAACCGGTGCGACAAATTTCTTCAAGCGTCTGTCTTGCTAGTTGTAGTTCAGCTAGGGCAGCTTCCGACATGACAGTCTCCCTATTCACCGCCGATAAACATTTTGGTCTTTATGGCAGGGCCACCCATGCCAACGGGCATTGGTTGTTTCTTGCCGCACATACCCGCACAATTCCAGGACATCTCATCAGACAGCATGGTAATCTCTTTCAGCATGTCGAAAGCCACACCGGAAATCGTCGTGTCGGTAATAGCGCGGCCAAGTTCCCCATCCTTAATCTCATAACCCATCTGCACACCGAACATAAATTCGCTGGTGCTATCCGCCTGACCGTTGGTCCAGCGCATCAGCAGATAACCATCATCTATGGAAGCAATCATGTCTTCAAACTTGTCCTTCCCCGGCAGTATGGCAGTGTTACGCATACGCACGAGCGGCTCGTCGGTGTAACTGAACGCCCTTGCATTACCGGTTAAATCCATATCAAAGTAACCGGCACTATCCTTGTTATGCATGAACGACTTGAGTACTCCCTTGTCAATGATGACCGAATCCTTGCATACAACACCTTCATCATCGATATACACGGGTACTGGCAGCGTCTCATCCTCGTAGGTATTAGCAAAATCAACCAGGGTCACGAGGTCACTCGCCACCTTCTGGCCAAGGTAATCCCCCGCCACTGAACCGGCACGAACAATATCACCTTCTGTGGTATGTCCTATGGCCTCATGGGCAAGGATACCCGCCAGGTCAGATGCCAGAATGACATCGTGGTAACCGGACACCGGCTTCACCGCTTCTTTCTTGTTCATCAGGTGTTTATAGAGGTCATCCACTTTTTGTTTCACTTCTTCCATGTCTGAAAACACGTCTTCAAATTGCCCCCTATTGCCAAAACCCTCCATCAATTCGACAGGTTCGCCGGCCTGATTCCTAGTCGACAACTTGATGGAGAGTATGGTTCGCGTATTCACATTGTGGCCGGTCGAGCCTTCCGACGTGTACAACTTCTTTTCCATATCCAGTGAATTCAACGCCACCTGCCTTGATACGATGTCAGGGCAGGCGTTGACAATGTATTCGTCACAGGATTTCAGAAAAGCAATGATCTCTTCCTGACTTTTTCGGGGAAGTTTAGTCCTAAAATCGCTGCTGGCTTCTCCCTGGGCCCTGGGTAAAGTCGCGTTTTCATCTCCACATCGCCTGGCGAGAAAGTCCGCATTTCTCGTTGCTGCCGAAATTGTCGTCTCAATTGACTCATTCGTTATGTTTGCATCAGAACTGAAACCCCAGGCACCCCTGTCAAATACTCTGGACGACACACCACCGTTCGTATCCCGTGTGTTGGCGATAACATCGCCATTTAGGAGCGCGATCTGCTGGCTGGTATTTTCGTGTAGCCGCAACTCGGTATAAGAGGAAAAATGATTTGAATAACGCTTGAGGTCAACATCAGCAATTTGCATGATTGAAATTCCGTTGCACAGGTCCGGATAAGCTATAGGCATGACAGTCAGCTGTCAATTGGCGACAGGTTAGAAGATAGGCTGTTAAACTCTTACACATATGGAATACCCTCTCGGAATGTAGAACATGAGCGACCAGCAGCCCGAATTCTTGGGTCTTTATCTCTTCGTCAAAGATCTACCTAAAACCCTCAATTTCTACGAACTTCTTGGGCTCGAGATAGAAAATGTCAGCGAGGTATTTGCAAGAGCATCCTGGTCCAATGGCATCGCACTGGAATTCGGTACGTCAGAGCTCACGGAAAGTTATGATCCGGGCTGGAAACCGCCAGGTCTTCCGAGCACGAACACTATTAACTTTCAGTTGTCCTCCAGGGCGGCAGTTGATGAAACCTATAACAAAATGATCGCAGCAGGTTTTGTTGGTCATCTTGCTCCATGTGATCCTCTCTGGCAGGCAAGATTCGCAATTATTTTGGACCCAAATGGAAATTTTGTCGGTCTACACAGCCCCAGAGACCGCGATGCAGATCGGCAACGCGAAAGAGGCGCTCAATCATGAGGATGTCTATAGGAACTGCACTTGCCATCCTCGTTCTGTGTGTATGCAACATCACTGTACTTGCTTCAGATTGTGTAATTCTCCTACATGGGCTCGCTCGCACAGACGCCTCAATGGAGAAGCTCGCGTCTGTACTTTCGCAAGAAGGATTTGAGGTCGTTAACGTTAGCTACCCCTCAAGACAATATCCTGTCGAAGAGCTGTCAAAGATTGCGGTGGAGCGTGGCTTATCCAAATGTCCGGGTGACGGTACGATACACTTTGTAACTCACTCGCTCGGCGGTATTCTCATTCGATACTATCTGGAAAAAAATGACCTGGAAGGACTAGGTCGTGTAGTGATGCTGGCTCCCCCAAATCAAGGTAGTGAAGTCGTCGATAATTTGCGTGACGTGCCTGGATTCACCTTGATCAACGGTCCCGCCGGGTCCCAACTTGGAACCGACAAAGATAGCATTTCATCGAAACTTGGACCGGTCCACTTCGAACTGGGTGTTATCGCCGGAACAGAATCAATGAACCCGATCTTATCGCAGTACCTGCCCAATCCAGACGATGGAAAAGTCTCTGTGGAAAGTACAAAGGTCGAGGGCATGAGTGACTTCATTACCGTCCCTCATTCGCATCCGTTCGTGATGCGTGCACAGGAAGCAATCAAGCAGGTGGTTTCGTTTCTCAGGACAGGAAGCTTCATCCATGAAAAGCCCTAACATGGCGTTTTATCAGGCGTAGGCATGAGCCACAAAAGTCGAGTATGTGCAGTCCTATTTGATGTTGATTCATCATCCTATGAAAAAGCAGCGAACTTTTGGGCTGGAGCGCTCGGAAGGGAACTTCAATTCGATCCTTCAGAAAAATACACATCTCTTTCTGGGGAACTGGATTATCTAGTACAGCGTGCCGAAACAGGTCGGGAAGGCGTTCATATCGACATAGAAACAGACGACGTCGAAGCTGAAGTTACACGACTCGAGAAACTAGGTGCAAAGAAACGAGAAAAAGTAAAAGATTGGTGGGTCATGATTTCTCCAGGAGGCCATCCATTTTGTGTAGTGCCTGTGCAGAGCAAGACGTGGCCAAAAGGAGCAATAGAATGGGGCTAGTGGCAAGCATCTTACAAACTGAAATTGAGAAAGAGGAGTGGAGTGTATGTTTCAGTTGGAGTGAGACACGGCTAACAAGTTAACTGACGTTGAGCTTCGATGCCCATACCCAACACGAAGGGATCATCTTCCTGCAGAGTAACAAAATCACTTTTGGAGGAGAGCCCTAACCAGCGTTGTTTTATCAGTTCTTGCGCCACTGGAGGTCCGAGTGTAGTGCCGGGTCCAAGGATAATTAGTTTATCCGGTGCAAATTCCTTCAGACAAACTTCAATCGCCTTCGAAAAATCATAGGTGTTGCAAACCTGGTGATCAAACGTGTAGTCATAGATCTCGTCTATCGAGTAGGCGGCCGGTTGCCAGATTTTACCAAGGCCATCGATCAATGGAATTTCTGCCATCTTGAACAAGCTTGAATCTAGCTTTGCCTTGGCTAGAGGCGGAATGTGATTTAACACTGGGCTGTGAAAGGCGCTATGGTGTTGCAGTTGAAAGGGAAAGCGATCCTGCTGCGGGGGCAGGCTATCCATCAACGCGGCAACACCGGCATCATTACCCGCTAAAACGTGCATCCCGCCCAGCATGATGGATGTGTAGATCTCATTTTCTGCAACTGAATTTAGCTCGGCAACCGTTTCGGCACACACTCGCTCCAGTGCCGAATCCTGGCACCAATCTGTGTCCACCAGAGGATAAATAACCTGCCCACCACCTCCATCGGTGTGCATGAGATTCCCCATTGTGTTGACTACATCGAAACCTGCTCGTCCTTGCAGGACCCCTGCACATGCAAGAGCCAGGTACCATCCCATGGAGTTTCCTGTTATCCCGGTAATCTCATATTGATCGAGATTGATCTGCTTGAAGTCGGCCAGCGCACAAGCGTAGATCAATGTCGATGCATTGTCGCCGGTTCCGTGCAGTCGCGATTTAAACCGATCCATTGCATCGAGTTCAGTGATGCTCA
>JAPUGI010000319.1 GCA_027292925.1 Gammaproteobacteria bacterium | reverse complement strand
CCAGAGAGCCTCTGGTCAACTCTCGCTTGTGCTTGCATCGGTGTCGGGCGTTGCCGCTTCTTCGGACTCAGCTGTAGCTTCTGTGGCGGGTTCTGCTTTCGCTTCTGTTTTCAGTGCCGCTTTTGATTCTGCTTTCGATTCTGCTTTCAGTTCCGCTTTCGATTCCGCTTTCGATTCTGCTTTCGATTCTGCTTTCGATTCTGTTTTCAGTTTCGTTTTTGGTTCTGCCTTCAGTTTCGCTTTTGGTTCTGCCTTTTTTTCAGTCTCCACAGGTTCTGTGATGATTTCTACAAAGTCATTTTCATCAACCTCACCCTGGAATTCTGCTTTAGCGGCAATAACTGTATCGCCAACTGCTTCAACGAAGAGCCTTATGGAACGAATGGCGTCATCGTTACCCGGAATGACATAGTCGACTCCATCCGGATTGCTGTTGGTGTCAACGATGCCGACAACGGGAATCCCCAGTTTCTGGGCTTCAGTAATAGCAATACGCTCATGATCAACGTCGACTACAAACAGGACATCGGGTAAACCACCCATGTCTTTAATTCCGCCCAGACTCCTCTCGAGTTTTTCCAGGTCCCTTTGCCTGGACAGTGCTTCTTTTTTAGTCAGTTTTTCGAACGTACCGTCCGCACTTTGTGATTCGAGATCGCGCAAACGTCGAATAGATTGCCTGATAGTCTTGTAATTGGTGAGCATCCCGCCCAACCATCTCTTGTCAACATACGGCATGCCACTTCGAGTGGCGTGTTCCTTGATCAGCTTACCGGCACTTCTTTTGGTACCAACAAACAGGATCTTGTTCCGTTTTGAAACGACCCCGTAAATGTATTCCAACGCCTCATCCAGCGCCGGGACAGTTTTCTCAAGATTAATAATGTGGATGTTGTTCCTGGCCCCGAAAATGTATTCATCCATTTTTGGGTTCCAGTATCTGGTCTGGTGACCGAAATGTGCGCCTGCTTCCAGCAGATCACGCATGGATACGCTAGTCATACATACTCCAATGTTTGGGTTAGGCCTCCACGCATCCCATGATCCAACCCATGTCCTGCCTGTTCTGAGCCTAAGGCGAAGGAACTCGGGCACCCGGACCACGTGTCGATACGTGTGAGAATTTTTTGTCCCGCTATCCTGACTCTAAAAAAGTCGAATCGCGGGAAAGTTAGTAAAAATACCGCCAGCCCTGCTGGCAGGCGCGGTTTATACCATATTCATGGCTACAAACCAAACCATTGAGGGACTAGCTGCTACCCCCGTGGCGAGTTTTGGGGGTGTCTTCTTCCATGCCGTGGTAGGTGAGTACCAGTTGTTAAGTAAGGACAATTACTCTCTGACCGCTCTTTTCGGGATTCTGGTATAGTTTGCTCACCTCGTCTATCTGCACACCTGTATTCGAAATCATGGCGATTACACTAAAAACCTCGGACGAAATCGAGAAAATGCGGGCTGTAGGAGCCCTGGCAGCACGGCAGCTGGAGATGATCGAAGAACATATAAAACCGGGTATCAGTACTGGTGAGCTTGATCGAATTTGCCATGAGTTTACGGTAAACGAGCAAAACGCAATTCCGGCACCACTTAATTACAGGGGATTCCCCAAATCCATTTGTACTTCAGTGAATCATGTGGTGTGTCACGGTATACCGTCAGACGACAAGATCTTAAAAAATGGCGACATCATCAACGTGGATGTAACCCTAATCAAGGATGGTTATCACGGAGATACCAGCAAAACATTTATTGTCGGGAAACCCAAGGTGCTCGCAGAAAGGCTTGTAAAAATCTGCCAGGAATGCCTGTACCGGGGTATACGGGCCGTTAAACCTGGTGCCCAACTCGGGGATATTGGTCATACAATCCAGGTTCATGCGGAGAAGAACCGGTTTTCCGTGGTTCGCGAGTATTGCGGGCATGGCATTGGAACGATTTTCCACGATGAACCTCAGGTCCTCCACTATGGTCAACCAGGCACTGGTGTTGAATTGAAACCTGGCATGACCTTTACCATTGAACCGATGATCAATGCGGGGAAAGCCGCGGTGAAACTGTTGCCGGATGACTGGACCGTGGTGACCAAGGATCACAAAATAACTGCTCAGTGGGAACATACCATCCTGGTTACCGAAACTGGCTACGAGATACTGACTTACCGTGATGACGACACAATTGATCGTTGCTGCTAGCCCCCAGTCGTTGATTGAAGTACTCGAGTCAAACCTTGCCGGAACAAAGCAACCTATTCCTCTGTTAAAGGAAGCCATCCATAATACCCGGCTCGATCATGAAACGCGATTTGTCCAGGGAGAAGATGCAGAAAAACTAGTTCGAGAGAGAGCGGCATTCATGGACGAAATCATGCGTCTTGCATGGGGTCGTTTCAACTGGGATGAGAACAAGTCCAGTTGGCGAAAAACAAGAATCTCACTACTGGCGGTTGGTGGGTACGGCAGGAGCGAACTCCATCCACACTCTGACATTGACCTGTTAATCCTGCTGGAGAGAAACAGCTACGATCTGCATTCACCAAATATTCAATCCTTCCTCGCGCTATTATGGGATATCGGTCTTGAAGTCGGCCATAGCGTGCGATCAGTCAAGGAATGCCGGGCACAGGCGAAAAAAAATGTGATTGTTCTGACAGCAATGATGGAGTCCCGCACCTTGTGCGGTGACGATGAATTATGTGTACGGATGAACAGGATGATAGCACCGGAAAAAATCTGGTCACCCAAGGCTTTCTACCAGGCAAAGCGGAAGGAACAGGTCGAACGTCACCAGAGGTCAGAACACACGGAATATAGCCTCGAGCCAAATGTAAAAACCTCACCAGGAGGATTACGAGATATCCAGACGGTGATGTGGATTGCCCGCAGAAAATTCGGTTCCGTCGATTTTGAAGACCTGGTGGAGCAGGACTTCCTCACTGCGGCGGAGAGTAAATTGCTGAGCCAGGGCAAGAAATTCCTCTGGAAAATCAGGTTCGGTCTGCACTTGCTTGCCGGTCGGGATGATGATCGCTTGTTGTTTGAACATCAACGGAATCTGGCCAACATGTTTGGCTATGTAGACGGTGACCAACTGGCGGTTGAGCAGTTTATGCAAGATTACTATCGAACCGCACATGATCTCAGTGCCGCTAACGAATTGCTGCTGCAACATTTTGACGAAGCCATTGTCCGCTCATCTGAACTAGCAAAAATACAACCGATCAACGAACGCTTCAGGATCCGTAATAATTATCTGGAAGTGACATCTGACGATGTTTTTAAGGTGTATCCACAAGCATTGCTGGAAATGTTTGTGATTATGGGTTCCAGCGAGACTATCGAAGGAGTTCGCGCTGCGACCATCCGGTTAGTTCGTCGCCACGTCGATCTGATTGATGAGGACTTTCGTTCCAATCCAGAGTCAACAAAACTCTTTCTGGACCTACTCGGGTGTACAAATCACCTTTTCACTCAATTGCGTCGAATGGCCCGTTACGGAATCCTCGGTGCTTATCTACCGGAGTTCGAGCGAGTCATCGGACAAATGCAATTCGACCTGTTTCACACCTACACAGTGGATGCTCACACGCTTCAGGTCGTACGAAATATGAGGCGCTTTCGCTACAAAAACCAGGAACAGAAATTTCCCATTGCTGCACACATTCACCATCGCCTTCCCAAAGTGGAGTTACTTTATGTGGCCGGGCTCTACCACGACATTGCCAAGGGCCAGGGCGGGGATCATTCTGAATTAGGCGTGACAGTGGCTAGAGACTTCTGCAACAGGCACGATCTCGGCACATGGGATACCAACCTCGTCTGCTGGCTGGTACGAAATCACCTGGTGATGTCCACCACCGCACAAAGAAAAGACATCCAGGATCCTGAAGTTATCCGGGAATTCGCACTGTTCGTACAAGACCAGGTACGCCTGGATTACTTGTATGCACTGACTGTCGCAGACATCAATGCGACAAATCCGACCCTGTGGAATAGTTGGCGCGCGTCCTTGATGCGCCACCTGTATCTCGACACCAAGCGTCAGCTTCGCCATGGACTGGAATCCCAGGTGGATCGCTTACATTACATTACTGATACACAGAATCACGCACTGGAACGACTGCAGGAACGAAACCTGGAACACGAGTCAATCCTTGCCATCTGGAAAGACGTAGATGATGACTATTTCTTACGTGAATCGGTACATGACATTGTCTGGCATACCGAAGCCATCAGTAAACACAACCTCAACGATGGCCCATTGATACTAATACGAGATGATACGTTCACGAGACGCGCGGACGAGGGTTCGACCCTGATCTTTATCCACAAGGAAAATGCAAAGGACCTTTTCGTTTCCATAGTAACGGCGTTGGATCAACTGGCACTCAATGTCGTGGATGCTCGAATTCCGGGATCGGCACACAACCGTTCTTTCTATACGTTCGTCGTACTCGAGTCCGATGGTCAACCGGTTGGAGACAGACCTGGCCGAATCGAGCAAATTCGCTCGACACTTTTAAGATACATTAAACCGGGGAGTACATCCCCAGCGCCGAGCCAAAGAAGAACGCCCAGAGTACTAAAGCAGTTTGTGATCAAGACGGAGGTCAACCTCAGGGAGGACGGCGACCACTCCATCCTGGAAGTGATAACACCAGATCGTCCCGGTCTGCTTTCGATCATTGCCAACATTTTTGTTGAGATGGACATTATTCTGCAGAACGCCAAGATCACAACGCTTGGAGAAAGGGTCGAGGACGTATTCCATATTACCGATGGCGATGGCAAACCTATTCGAGGCGAAACACAGCAAGCTGTTCTGGAGCAACGCATCAAGGATGAGCTTGATTACCATATTGAAAAAGTTGCGGTCTAGGAGCGCTTCTTTGTAAAAGTCGTCATAATGTCCCGGGAAGGCTACCTTGTCTTCGTAGATATCATCCTTCTAGTGAGTATCGCTATGTACAGTCTTGCATTTGGCATCGGAACCAGAAATTCACAACAGGAATGGCTCGAGGTTTTTTTCCCTGAGCCACTGTTTAAACCTGGCAGCGAGTTAATCTCGCAAATAGCCGAAGTATTGGACTACGACGGTGGCAATCGGGATATCGATCTCGATGATGAGAAAATTCAAAAACTCATTGATGGCATCGATGAACCCCGGCAGAAGTCAATACTGTCCATGATGAAAGGTTCAAGCAAACCTCGCATCGCAACATTTATTGAGTCAGACACTGAATTGAGCTCCACTCCGGAGGCCTATCTCAAACTACATCTTCTATCGTATCGATATGTCAAACCCAATGAACAGAATCTCCATGACATTTATGCCATATTGCCCAATGTCGCGTGGACCGATATCGGCGCAGTGGACCTGGCGGAGCTTGGTGATCTTCAACTCAAAGCACGTACCCAGGGACGTGTATTGGAAGTCGCAGGTATCGATAAATTCCCGAAAATGACTAACTACGTGGCTCCAACCGGGGTGCGTATTGCCCACTCGGCCAGGGTCAGGCTCGGTGCTTACCTGGGTGAAGGCACAACCGTGATGCATGAAGGGCTGGTGAATTTTAACGCTGGCACGATAGGTCCCAACATGATTGAAGGCCGGGTGTCCCAGGGGGTCCTTCTGGATTCTGGCAGTGACCTGGGCGGCAGTGGATCCACCATGGGCACCCTGTCTGGAGGCGGCAAACTTGTTGTATCCATCGGTAAGGACTGTTTAATCGGCGCCAATGCCGGCTGTGGCATTTCCCTCGGAGATCGCTGCACAATTGAAGCAGGACTGTACATCACCGCGGGGACCGTGGTTCAGGTACTCGACGACAACAAGAATTTCGTCAGGAAGGCAAAGGCAAGGGAGTTGTCAGGGCAAGGAGACATGCTGTTTATTCGGAATTCCCAAACCGGTGTCGTCGAATGCAGGATCAACAAAAATGCCATTTCTCTAAACGAGTCCCTGCACGCTCACAATTAATCCCTCCCGAACATGGATTTATTTGACGAAACCACTCTCGAACTAACGAAACAACTGATTCGCGCAGAATCCATTTCTCCAGCAGATGCAGGTTGCCAGAAGCTGATCGCGCAGTTTCTTGCCAACCTTGGTTTCGACATTGAACACATGCCATTTGGTAACGTGGATAATTTATGGGCGACACGTACCCAGGAAAACACAAGCGACTCTGTTTTTGTATTTGCGGGTCACACTGATGTGGTCCCGCCTGGGCCACTTGGCGAATGGCAAACAGATCCTTTCGAACCCGTAGTCAAAGGCGATGCCCTATACGGCAGGGGCGCAGCCGATATGAAAGGATCACTGGCTGCTATGCTAACAGGTGTACAAAGGTATCTTGAAACCACAAAAAAATACAGGGGCACGATTGCTTTTCTGATTACAAGCGATGAGGAAGCGGATGCTATCAACGGAACCGCCAAAGTTATTGAAGAACTTAAAATTCGTAACACGCCAATCACCTGGTGCATTGTTGGAGAGCCATCCAGTCGTGAACAACTAGGCGATGTTGTAAGGGTCGGCCGCCGGGGTTCACTCAACGCCATCCTGACCATTAAAGGTCAGCAGGGGCATATTGCCTATCCGGATGATGCAAGCAATCCGATTCATGCTGCACTACAGGCACTGTCCGACCTCGCGGCAGTAAAGTGGGACGCCGGTAACAACTACTTCCCTCCAACATCCATGCAGATCTCCAACATCCACAGTGGCGCCGGTGTAAACAACGTTATACCAGGTGAGATGAATGTGCTATTCAATTTCCGTTATTCAACCGAGTCCACACTAGAATCATTGAAGTCACGGACAATGAAAATCCTCGAGAAGTACGATTTCAAATATCAGATCGACTGGTCGCTTTCGGGCGAGCCTTTTATTACAGAAGGTGGCGAATTAATCCCGGTTGTTCAATCGTGCCTAAGGGAATCGGTTGGTATTGAAACCGAACTTTCTACCTCAGGCGGGACTTCTGATGGACGATTCATTGCACCATACGGCGCACAGGTCGTCGAATTGGGCCCTTGCAACAAGACAATCCACAAAATAGATGAATGTGTTTCCATCAAAGAATTGCAACAACTATCGCGCATATATTCCGCCATCTTGCAGAAGATGCTTGGGGACTCCTGATCAACTACTCAATACCACCTCATGACCTCGAAAAGCGGAATCTCTTGCGTGCGCAAGGGATGGGTTTCGCTGCAAGGATATTGTGAAGCCACTAGTCTATTTCTTCGTTGCAGTCGTCAGCTTCCTGGTATTTATCGTCGTCTTTGCCCCGGCTACTCCGGTGTGGTCCTTGATCCGGGGAAATGTCCATGAACGAGTACCTGACCTGAATGTATACCGTGTCTCGGGAACCGTCTGGAATGGGGAAAGCGAAATTCAGTTTCGCCAATTTCCTCCTTCTTTACTCACGTGGCAACTGTCTCCGGTTGATCTGATAAAAGGTGTCGCGAAGATTACAGCGAGAGCGACGGGAGAAGGTCATGCGCTGGAGGCAGAGATTACACTGACAGCATCAAATGGAGACATCGAATCCCTGCACGGCACCATCAACAGCGATTACATCAATGTGGTGAGTGAGCAATTCGGATTCACTTTTTCCGGTGACCTTGAAATCAGGGAACTATCGATCTCCGCTGACCAACATTGGATCACAGACGCTGCTGGGACAGCCCATTGGACTGGCGGGAAAATCCTGATAACAACTCTTCCCCGATCCATTATACTTCCACCCCTCCGGGGGCTACTTTTCAAGCAGCAACAACAGCTAGTCCTGGATATCACGCATCAACAACAGACATTAATCAGGATTGCATTGCAAAAAGGTGGCTGGGCAGAGGTTGCAATCAAGGGCAGGATGTTCGATCTCGCCAACCTGCCATTGCCCGGAGGGTCTACCCTGGACGAAACTATCCTGCTAATAGAAGAGAAAATATTGTAAGGTACGGCGACACTCAGGCATAACCAAGGACTTCTCCCTGGACATTTTTTTCGATCTATTTCAACAACATAGCCGAAAACTGGCGACAGTCGCCAGCATAGCGTTTGTCGTCTTGCTTAGCCTGTCAGTCGCCAACACGGTGCTTTTCATCGTCGAGAATATGGATGATGGACCTGGTATTACTCTTACAGCCAACACACCTCACGTAACGGCCAGAAAAAGCAGCAAGATCGATCTTTCGAGTCTAAACCTGTTTGGCCGCGTTCAGGAAACTGCGACTCCGCAGGTCGTTGACGCACCGGAAACCAAACTCAATCTCGAACTGCAAGGTGTCTTCGCTTCAGAAAACGAAAAAGCCTCCACTGCTATCGTTGCCGAGAAAAACAAAGCTGGTGAGTTATTCCGCATTGGCGACAAGCTTCCCGGAAACGCGGTGCTGTCCGCTGTCTACGACGACCATATCCTGATTCGACGGGGCTCGCGTACGGAAAAACTAATGTTCAGCGACAGCAATCTGCGATCTACCGCTGGCAGCTCGAATAGGCCCAACCAAGCGAACGCGAAACCAATGACCAGCAGATTACAGCAGGTCAGGGAGAGAATTGCTCGGCGCAATTCCAATCTCCGGGTTCCAGCTGGGCTCTCCAGAACACCGGGTTCGTCTCTGCGAAACTATGTGGACAAAAATCGGGACAAGATCCAACAGGATCCCCAGGCGGTGCTAGCTGAATTAGGTATGTCTCCTGTATCTGACGGTAACACAAGGGGATACAAGGTAAGTGGCACGGTTTCACAGACTTCGCTGATGCAGGCGGGCCTGCAAAAAGGTGACATCATACTTTCAGTTAATGGCAAGGCAGTAGGTGATGTGATGAGCGATCGAGCCTACATTGACCAGGCGATGGCAAGCAAACGTGTTCGTGTTGAAGTCCAAAGAGGTTCGAGAAAATTCTTCCTGACCGTGCCGATCCCCTAGGAGGCTGTCCGAGAACTGCAAATCTGGCCAATCAGACTCGTCCGCAGTAGGTTAGGCGGGGACGCCGAGTCTGTTCTCGGACAGCCTCCTAGAGTTGCCCGGGAATAGTGAACCTGCTGAGGTATAATAGGGTTTCCATGTTAATTAAAGTAACATTGCGCGTTTCCACACCTATGTTTTTTGAAAGGCCACGAACCAAAAATGTTGTTGATTAGGCGCTGCTTTTTACTGTGCTTGCTGCTGATCGCACCCGTGCTGGCGTCAAGTCAGGATGATGTGAAAATCAATCTCAAGAATGTTGATATTCGCATATTCATCACCCAGGTTTCGACTATTACCGGAAAGAGTTTCATCGTTGACCCAAGGGTTAAGGGCAACGTTACAGTCATCTCAAATACCTTCATGGACAGGGAGAGTGTCTACCAACTCTTCCTGAGCGTGCTTCGAGTGCACGGTTACGCTGCGGTCCCGGCGGGCAATGTAACTAAAATCGTGCAACAGGTTCTTGCAAAACAAAGTAGTAACCCGCGGGACTTCGACGTTGGTTCAAATACTGAAGAACTTGTCACTCGTGTTGTTCCCATCAGAAACGCACCGTCGATAGATCTGGTGAAAATATTGCGCCCGTTGATACCCCAATACGGGCACGTGGCAGGATTGCAGCAACCCAATGTGCTGATCATTAGTGACCACGCTTCCAACATCAATCGACTGACGGAAATTATCAGCAGAATTGATGTTGCCGATAACCTTGAAGTGGCGATCATAGGCCTCAAGGAAGCCTGGGTAGAGGATATGATCGCCCTGCTTGAACAACTGGCACCTGACCAGATTGGTAAAAGTGCAAAAGGTCCCAACAAGATAACTATTGTCGCCAGTGAGAGAACCAACAGTCTTGTACTCAAAGGCGAAAGAGAAACCATTGCCAGGGTGAAGTCTCTTATAATCAGGTTGGATGTACCCGCAAACCGTTCCGGCGGTATTCAGGTAGTGCGATTGGCACACGCAGATGCCAAACAGATGGCAGAAATCCTGAATAACCTGATGTCAGATAAGAGTTCAACAGATAAATCTGCACAGGAAGTAGGTACAAGCATTCAGGCTGACGAAGCCCTTAACGCACTCGTTATCAGGGCGGATCCTTCGACCATGCTGGACTTGAAAGAAATCATCGCGAGCCTGGATGTTCGTCGACGACAGGTGTTGATTGAAGCCGCCATCGTTGAAGTCACCACAGACTTCAACAAGCAATTGGGGACGGAATTTTTTGTGGGAGATAGTTCCGGCGACACCGGACCAATTGGTATCACTGCTCCCAGCGGGACTCTCGCCCAGCTCCTGCAAGCCCTGGCGCTTAGATCGTCTGCCCCGAGAGTCGACGCTGACGGTAACTCCATTCCGCTTCCGCCGGTTGACCTCGGAGGGGTCGACCTCGGAGAAACGCCATTGCTCGCTGGCGGAAGATTTAGTAGAGGCGGTACAAGTTTCGCTTTCATTGTCAGGGCACTCGCATCCAACAGCGATGTAAATCTATTGTCTACTCCGAGCATCACGACGATGGATAATGAGGAAGCAAAAATTGTGGTCGGCCAGAATGTGCCCTTTAGAACAGGTTCAACTGTCAGCGGTAGTCAGGGTGCAACTAACCCTTTCACCACTATTCAGCGCGAGGACGTAGGCATAACCCTGCAAGTCACCCCGCATATCAATGAGGACAACCTGGTCCGTCTGGAAATTCACCAGGAAGTGTCAGAAGTTGATCCTGCCAGCTTGAACGTGATTGGCTCAAATGCCGCGGCTGACTTGATTACCAACAAACGTACTATTGATACCACTGTACTGGTAGACGATGGGGAAACCATCATTCTCGGCGGCTTAACCAGAGACAAGGAAACCTTTTCTTCTTCAAAAGTTCCCATATTGGGTAGTATTCCCGTGCTTGGCTTTCTATTCAGGAGTGAAACCAAATCAATAGAAAAGCAGAATCTTCTTGTTTTCCTTCGCCCCACTGTTCTAGCCACCAGGGATGACATCGCAACCCAAACTGAACGCAAATTCCTCAACATCTACGAAGTAGAGATCGAGGGTACGGACCCTGCTGAGTCGTTGTCCGAACTTTTCAATGGAATTAATTGATCGGGTCAAATCATTCCAGTACCACGCGACCCGGCGGCTTCTTGCTACCTGGATAAAACCTACTGTTCTCGGTTGTAGCGTAGATGAACTGGATCTGGGTTCATCTGACGTCGTGTGCTACGTCCTGCCATTTCGGTCCACTGTCGACCTGATGGTGACAGATAAGGCGTGTGAACAGGCGGGGCTACCCAGGCCTGTTGACGCGATTGAATCACTGGGCGAGAAACGCGCCATTTTTTTTCTCGGCCATCCGGAAGGTCGGTTCGGACGCAAAACACTCAGGCAACAATCCGAGCGTATGGTGAGATTGTTTGAACACCAGGAAAATACTGAAAGCGATATCAAAATTGTTCCAGTCTCACTGTTCTGGGGGCACCAGCCAGACCAGGAGAAGTCAATTTTCAAGCTGATTCTCTCTGAAAACTGGACGGTGACCAGCCGCTTCAAGAAACTTCTTGCAATCTTATTTCACCCGAACCACATCCTTCTTCAGTTTAGTACGCCACTTAGTATTCGAACAATCACGGCAAATGAAGATAATCATGAAAAACAGATACGGAAGCTTTTGCGTGTATTGCGTGTTCGCTTCAATAGCCAGAAGCAGGCAATTATCGGACCCGACCTGTCACATCGGCGGACCTTGATAGATTCAATGATTCGCGGCAACGATATTCGCAACGCCATAGAGAAAGAAGCTTTCCGAAAAGATATTTCTTTAGCGCAGGCTGAAAAAAAGGCTACCGCTTACGCCAATGAGATAGCATCCCACCAGTCGTTTCGCGTTGTTCGCATGTTCCATGTGTTGCTGAGTTGGTTGTGGAATAACCTCTATGACGGCATAGAGGTCAACAATATCGACCGTGTAAAACAATTTGCACCAACTCACGAGATTGTTTACATCCCCTGCCATCGAAGTCATATCGACTACTTGCTGTTGTCCTATGTTCTGTATCACAACGGCCTTACACCACCACATATCGCTGCCGGTAACAACCTCAATCTGCCTATCATCGGTGCTCTGCTACGCCGTGCAGGCGCGTTCTATATGCGCCGAACCTTCCAGGGAGATGCACTGTATAAAGCAGTATTTGATGAATACATTCACCAGATGTTCACCAAGGGTTACTCGGTGGAATATTTTATCGAGGGTAGCAGAAGCAGAACGGGACGCTCCCTTAATCCCAGGACCGGCATGTTAAGCATGACCGTGCGAAGTTTCCAAAAAGACTCAAGCAGGCCTATCTGCCTGATGCCGGTTTATTTCGGATATGAACGGGTTCTCGAATCTTCCACCTATATGAGTGAACTTGCCGGTAAGGACAAAAAAACTGAATCATTTTTTGATGTGTTCAAAATATTCGGCTCCTTCAAATATTCCTTCGGCCAGGTCACTGTAAACTTTGGCGAGCCCCTTCTGCTAGCGGAATTTCTTGACCAGGAACTGCCGGACTGGCAACTACACCAGGATAATGCTGATTTTTCCAAAGCCTGCTTTCGTCTGGCAAATGAATTGGTCACACGAATAAATAGTGCAACAGCTGTCAAGGTAGTAGGTATTGTGGCAACTGCCCTGCTCAGCACACCCAAGCAAACTATTGAAGAAAAACATTTGCTGAACCAGATCGAACTTCTTACCGGGCTTGCAAGATCCGTGGAATATAGCAACGATTATTCTGTTACTTCCCTGTCGGCGGAAGAAATATTGGACACCACGACTACAATTACCGGCATCGATCGCAGAGAACATCCATTCGGCGCAACCATCAGTGCATCGACTGAACTTTCCATTCTTCTTACTTACTACAGCAACAACATCTCACATGTGTTTGCGCTACCATCACTGATAGCCGCGTACATCAATACTGAAGGGGAAGCGACGCTACATAAAATTGTCTATTTTTGTGAAAGCCTGTACCCGTTCCTCAAATCTGAGTATTTTCTGCGCTTGTCGATAGCCGAGGTCGGGGCACAATGCCGACTAATCGTAGAATTGTTTGCCGAAACAGGCCTAGTGGTCAAGGAGGGTGATAAAGTAACTGCAGCGATCCACGGCAGTGACCGATATGCATCGTTAAATGAACTGGCGGAAATCGTTGAACCTACACTGGAACGATTTCATATCGTTTCAGCCCTGTTGTTACATGAAGAGAATCGTTCCGTTCGTAGCCTGGAATCCGATGCGGCAGCAATAGCGCAACAACTCTCCGCAATCTATGGAATCAATTCACCCGACTTTTTTGAGCGGTCACTTTTCTCAACTTTTATCAACACCCTGAAATCTGAAGGTCTAGTTTCCACTGAAGATAATCTCGTGAAAAAGCAGTCCGGATTTCCTGACCTGGCTAGTCTCATCCGTCATACGTTAGCAGCTGATGTGCAGTACAACGTGCTGCAGGCAATTCCTGGGAGCATCAGTGAATTCATTGAAGAAAAACATCGAAGCGATTCGATTTTCCTTTCAGCGAAAAAGAAGGTGTAAAGCCGTCAAGTTCTATCGCCGAAAGCGGGCGTTTTAAAACAATTCGTTGGCTACCGGTTGCTATCGCGCACCTCAACAACCCTGAAGCGTCCTCATCTTTACCTATGAATCGTTGCAGGAATTGCATTTCCCCTTTTGCTTGGGCACTTTTTTTCTTTATCGGAAACATGGGGTCAATGAGAATAACGTGGGGAGTTCTGGATCGACCAAGCAGGGCAATCGCGTCACCGTGAACAAGGCTGATTCTGCTCGCCGTATCCGCCAGTCGTTCATTCGCCATCGCCCGGTTAATGGCGTCTTCAAGGAGAAATGCCATCACTTTAGAGCGTTCGAACATGGTCACTTCACATCCAAGTGAAGCTAACAGAAAGGAATCCCTTCCAAGTCCCGCGGTGCAATCGATAACCCGTAGTGATGGCTTTACACCGACCGCTTTTGCGATCATTTCCTTCTTCCCGCCACCTCGTTTCAGACGATAACTAAACCCAGCATCTGAAAAGCTGATATGCAGCGGATGCTGGCGACTGAAACGATCAACCAGACGCAATCCAATATCGGAATTCTGTAAAAGGTAACGACTCATCTGCCTGGTTTACTCGCAACCTTCTCGCGCAGATATTCCGGCAGAGCCTTCATTGCATCAATGGTTTCGCCTCGGCTCAGTTTCACCACTCCAATATCGAGCAAATCCTGTGGTTGCGGATAAACTTCCAGACGGATGTACTGCATGGAGTTACCCGCTGCCAATTCGAGTTGCCTCTTTAGACACCATCCATCTCCCACACCCACCCAATCGCAGTGTTCCAGAGCGGGAATATGGGAAGCCTGCAAAACACCCTCTTCACCGACCAGATTGGGGATCGCATCCTGCATGTGATAAGCACCGAAGTAGACTTCTTCCTTCCTCGCTGATAACACAACAAGAATATTTGTCGCTCCAGATTCCCTGTATTCACCCTGTGCAAGACAAGCGAGGCTGGATACAGGGATAACGGGAATTTGCAAACCAAAACCCAGACCCTGCACAACGCCTACGGTGATTCTCAATCCGGTAAAGGAACCGGGGCCTTTCCCAAAAACTATTGCATCCAGGTCCTTAAGGTTTACACCCGCTTTGTCCAGCAGTTCAACAATGTTGGGCAGAATGTCTCTACTGTGGGAACGATCCGACATGGTAAACGATTGCCATCGTTTCTCACCTATTTGCAGGCCAATGGCACTGGCCTTCGATGATGTATCAATCGCTAACAGGTTCATACCACTCGCTCCCTGCATTTTTTTCATTCGTCCCAGTCAGATGATCCAGTGCCTGCGATTGATCGGTTGTCCAACACATTGGGGGCAGGCTTGCCAGGACCAGTTTGCCATAGGATTTGGTCATAACCCTGGGGTCACCCAGGACAAACAGACCCTCGTCAGATTCCTGCCTGATCAATCGGCCAAATCCCTGCTTCAGTGAAATGATCGCCTGAGGCAACAGGTATTCCATAAAACCATTACCACCTGAAGAGGCAATGGAATTTATCATCGCGCGGGATATGGGTTCCTCCGGGCTGGCAAAGGGCAGCTTGTCGATGACCAGGCACTTCAAGCCCGCACCGCGTAAATCCACGCCTTCCCAAAAACTCTGGGTCGCTAACAAAATACACCTGGGTGTTCGCCTAAACTGCCGTAACAATTCCGATTTTGGCAACTGCCCCTGGGACAGAACGTGCAGGTCATCTTCCGTGGCCAACAATTCCCCTGCTAATTTAAGCGCCCTGTGGCTGGTAAAGAGACAAAACGTTTTACCTGGATTAGCTTTAAAAAACGGCAGCAGACTGTCAACAAGAGTCCTGGTATGCAGATCCGTACCCGGTAGGGGTAAGTCTTCCGGCACATAGGCAAGGACCTGAGCCGCATATTCAAACGGACTGGCAAACTGTTTTTCGATGACATCCTCAAGCCCGAGAGATTCGCGTATATGATCAAATTTACCGCCAACTGCCAAAGTTGCAGAGGTGAATATCCAGCTGGGTGCAGGTTTATTAAAATGTGCCGACAGTTCGCGGGAAATGGAAACCGGCGAAACATGTACTACAAATCCCCTGGGATGTACTTGTATCCAATGCACGTAATCCTGATCCAATGATGAAGGTTCAGTCAGCAGCGCAAACTGGTCGGTCAGTCGATTCGCCCTTTGCAAACAATGTAGAAGACCCCGGCTTCTGGCCGCCGCAATGTCAAGATCGACCAGGAGTTCGCCAAGCGCCATATCGACTCCGTCCACCACGTCGCATCCCTGACTCTCCAGCCAGTCTGACAGATCGCGTATTTCACCTGAGGCGCCTACAAGTGCAATCATGTTTCCCAGCGCTTGCTCAAGCTTGTTTGTACTGTCAAGAAGCTCGCGGTCATCATTTCCCAGTAGGAACAGTTCCCGTTTGATGTCTCTTGCCAATTCCAGAATCTGTCCACTACCGATTCGACTGCCGAAAAAGTGCCTGGCGACTTCCGGCACCTGATGGGCTTCGTCAACGACAATTACCTCGACGTTAGGCAACAACTGCACCAGATTTTCTTCCCTTAATGCCAGGTCTGCAAACAGAAGATGGTGATTGACAACTACAAGATCCGCTTCATTCGCCGCATCGCGCGCCCGATA
Source organism: Gammaproteobacteria bacterium (assembly GCA_027292925.1). Lineage (GTDB taxonomy): Bacteria > Pseudomonadota > Gammaproteobacteria > Pseudomonadales > Azotimanducaceae. The sequence goes on along the minus strand of JAPUGI010000319.1, from coordinate 7,456 downwards.
AAGGGGACACTCATCGAACCTGGGACAACTACCGCCCAGGCAATTGTCCCGAGTGCTGGTTATCAGGGGGACAATTCCTGCATCATCGTGGAAGTCCGACAGTTCAGTGATGTCCCCTGAACGCGACCTCGCCGACCACTCCCTTACTCTTACCAGCTTGTCCAGTAAATTTGTTGCTCCATTTCCGGAAATGACCTTTAAGCTTTTGTCCAATCTTTCTGGACAAACGTAGTTCCCTCGACCTTTAAGTAGTGCAGTTCGATATCCGTTATTAATCAGGCTAGCAATGAGGGGCAGGTCTTGAAAATAAAGCTGATCCTGCAGGTTTTTAGTACCGGTTGAAATAATTACTTTCTTACCGGATTCGATCAGCGGTACCAGATAAGCATAAGTTTTACCCGTTCCGGTTCCCGCCTCCAATAACGCATTCCTTCCTTCACTGATCGCATCACCTATAGTCTGAGCCATCTGGATTTGTACTGGTCTTGAAACAAAATCCGGAACAACCCGGGAAAGTTCACCTTCCTTGCCAAGAAAATCTTTCAACATCTGCATCAGATAAATGTAATTTCCAGAACAGTGTTATTCTTCAACTATCATATCAATGATTTCCTTCAATCATTAGCTGACTTACCTAGTTCTTGTCCAGACTTAGACATCGACTGGGCTAGTTCGACTGGACATTTTCACTATCTATTATTTTCGGAGCGTTTTTTACTATTGTTCGAATTTGTCAATTTCTGGACAGGAACTAGCTAGATGAAAGCACCCGGGGTAACCGCGTTGATCCTTGCTGGTGGTAAGGGTAGCCGGATGGATCACCAGGACAAAGGCTGGATTTCCTATAAGGACAAGCCGCTGATTCAGCATGCCATTGACATCGCTAGGCCCCAGGTGCAGGACATTGTTATCAGCTATAACCAAAACGAATCACGTTACGCTGCGCTTCCCTTTAGGTGTACAGCTGATCTCACGCCAGGTTACCTGGGACCGTTGATGGGGATATTGAGCTGCCGGGTCTTGGTCTCCACTGACCTTACATTCGTCATGCCCTGCGATATACCTGGGCTTCCGCTTGATATCGTTGCTCGACTTATGACGTCAATGGAAAGTCACGAACTCGCCGTCATTCATGACGGTACTCGCCTGCAACCACTCATTTTCCTGGTGAGAACACAACTTATTGGTTCTATTAAATTTTACCTGGCGACCGGCCATCGCTCAGTAACGGGCTGGGTGAATTCGGTAGATAATGTGGTCGTTAACCTCTCCGATCAACAATCAGCATTCTGGAACCTGAATGAAATTTCAGACCTGCAGGACTAGATCCCGCTAGCGGACCTCTGACAACAAAGAAAAGCCCTCACGCCGAGGGCTTTCTTTATCTTAGGAGCTTATCGCCTTCTTTTCTTCGCTGCTTTTTTCTTGGCAGCTTTTCTTTTAGCTGGCTTTCTCTTCGCCGCTTTTTTCTTCTTGGCCTTCCTTTTGGCTGGCTTTCTCTTTGCGGCTCTTCGTTTAGCTGGCTTTCTCTTCGCCGCTTTTTTCTTCTTGGCCGGTTTCCTCTTAGCTACCTTTCTCTTAGCTACCTTTTTCTTGGCGGCTTTTCGTTTGGCAGCAGGTCTTTTCCTAGCAGCAGCTTTACGCTTTGCTGGTCTTCTCTTTGCAGCTTTTTTCTTTTTGGCAACCACTTTCATCGCTCCTGTTTTACGTTGAAAAGTTTGTTAACGCTTTTTGTTTTAACAGCTATATCGTATTTCCCCAACACTAATTCGTTACTTTTTGTAACTATCTATATCAAAAAGGAAAGACCATACGCATACAGTTGCAAATACGTTGCGAAGTTTAGAAAAAATAAATCCCTTTTGACACCTTTTTTTTAAAAAAAACAAAATATTTTCAATGTTTTCCTTGAATGGCTTCAACATTTTCTAATAAATTGTTGTATCAACTCGATATGGAAACCTATCAAATTGGAAAGTTGCCAAGGATAGAAAAAATTTTGTCACGTATTACACCAGATTTTCCCGTACCATCTATTGAATAATAGTTAAGTTTACTACCTTCCTGGTTACATAACTCCTTATAAAATGTTACCAGTGGTTCCGTCTGTTTACGATACACCGCCATTCTCTCAACTATTGTTTCTTCTTTATCGTCATGTCGCTGAATCAGTTCTTCACCTGTTTCATCATCGATTCCTGGTACCTTCGGAGGACTATAGGTAATGTGATAAACACGGCCAGAATCAACATGTACCCTGCGTCCGCTGAGTCTGCTTATTATTTCTTCATCGGGTATTGCAATTTCAATCACACACTGGATATCAATTCTCTGATCTATGAGTGCCTGGGCTTGAGGTATCGTTCGAGGAAAGCCGTCAAAAAGATATCCATTTCTGCAATCGCCCTGTGTGATTCGTTCTTTTACAAGGTCGATTATTACTTCATCACTAACAAGCGCGCCGCTATCCATCACAACTTTTACTTTTTTACCCAGGGATGTGCCTGCTTTCACGGCCTCACGCAGCATGTCTCCAGTTGAAATCTGCGGAATGCCCAACTTTTCGCAAATAAACTTGGCTTGTGTGCCTTTTCCGACCCCAGGAGCACCCAGAAGGATCATTTTCACTGCATGGCCTCCTGACAGATTTAAGAGATGGATCTTCTTGCTGTGATGACATTTGCCAGCTGTTCGATCATTTCAAGCATATGAAGTAATTTAGTGAGTTTAGCTACTTCTATTTGCATTTTTAGTGTCACCTGATTGTTCCGCTTGTCAGTAGCCATCTGAATCGACAACACGTTGGTTGTTTCCTGCATAAAGATACCCGTGATGTCATATAACAGACCTGCCCGATCATAGGCTCGAACTTCGATGTTGACGGGGAAAGTCGAGGTTACTTCCGCCTCCCAATCAAGACGCATGATGCGGCCATAAACATCTGCCTTTAATGCTTGCAAACAATCCTGTAAATGAACATGTACCGTATTGTCATCGTCTATCACACCAACGATTGAATCTCCCGGAACGGGTTTACAACAGCCAGATATCACATAATCAAGGTCCCCGAGTCCGGAAACCAATACTTCGCTGGGTCCCGAATCCTGGTCGTTCAAACCCAGGTTCAATTGGGAATCCTTCTCTTCCAACTCCGTGATTTCAGCGGCAATTTCTATGGCATCGACTACATCAACTTCACCAAGAGCAATGGCATAAAAAAGATCACTACTAGTGTCGAACTGCACACGTTGAACTAGTTCAGAAAAATCAAGCTGTTCTATTCCAAGGTGGGACAGCTCATCAAGCAGTATCTTTTTGCCTGCATCAATGTTTTTCTGTTTTTCACGACGACCGAACCAGGTTTGTATCTTTGCTTTTGCTCTGGTGGTTGTGACATATCCCAGATGTTCATGTAGCCATTCACGTCTAGGTTCTGCTTCATCGCCTACAATGATTTCAACCCGGTCACCCGACTTTAAGGTTGTATTCAAGGGAACGACACGACCATTCAATTTTGCACCACGACATTTGTGACCTACCTCTGTGTGTACCCTGTAGGCAAAATCCACTGGGGTAGCACCCGGCGTCATATCAACTACATGCCCATCCGGCGTAAACATATAAATACGATCAAGGTTAACGTTCGTCAGTAATTCCTTCGCCAACTCGGGCACATCTTCCAATTCATCCTGCCAATCAAGGATCTTCCTTAGCCATTCAATGCGCTCTTCATATGATTTCGATTCATTTTTTACATCCTTGTACTGCCAATGAGAACAGACACCATACTCAGCTTCTTCGTGTTGATCTTTCGTTCTGATCTGCACCTCAAGAACTTTGCCATGGGGACCAATGACTGCCGTATGGAGAGACTTGTAGCCGTTCTCTTTTGGGTTGGCGATATAGTCATCAAATTCGTACGGGATGTTACGCCAGATGTTGTGCACGACACCGAGTGCGCGTTAACAATCATCAACTTTGTTTACTAGTAATCGCACCGCACGAACATCATGAACTTCAGAAAACGTTATTCCCTTACGCCGCATCTTTCGCCAAATACTGTAAATGTGCTTTGCCCGACCTTCCAGGCTGGCTTCTATGTTTACGAGTCGAAGCTTTTCATCTAACTCGACGATAACTTCATCAATATAGGTCTGCCTGGCAGTTCGTTTTTCGTCCAGGTGGTTGGCTATTCGCTGGTAAGAAAGAGGTTCGATATAGCGTAACGACAGATCTTCCAATTCCCACTTCAAGTGGCCTATACCCAGGCGATGCGCCAGAGGGGCATATATTTCAAATACTTCTCTCGCGAGTCCGATGCGCTTTTCCGGCGAACTTTTAGCAACCGCCCTTATAGCGCAGGTCCTTTCAGCTAATTTGATCAACGCAACTCGAACATCATCGACCAGTGCCAGTAACATTCGCCGGGCTTGTTCCAGTTGATCTGTTTTTTTGCCCAGGATTGGCTTTCGGTTGCCAAACTGAATGTTGCTGATAGCGGCCATTTTCAGCACACCTTCCACCAGGTTTGCCACCTCATCGCCAAATTGCTTGCGAACATGATTTAGCGTTATCTGGTTTTCACGTACAGCCCGATAAATAATCGCTGCGATCAAGCCATCTTCATCTACCCGTAAACCAATCAGGATATCGGCCATTTCCAGCCCCATTCGATAGCTGCTTTGACCTTCTGACCATATAGTATTCGTCTGAATGGCCTTCCCTTCTGCCTGTTCGGAGAGTTCACAGACTTTCCGAAACCGGGCAAGATTAACCCAGGGATTACCTTCTGCGAGTTTACTCAGCCACAGCTCAAGGTCGACGGTACCATCAACAAAAAGTGGTTGTTCCTCTCTGACTTTAACCATGTAGTGTAAAAAGCCTCTGGCTGACAATTAGATTGGATAAATACCGGGTGAACTTTTACCGTGTAAACTTTTACCGTGTAAACAAGGCGATGGATTCAACATGTGTGGTGTGGGGAAACATATCGATTATGCCCAACTTCCGCAATTGATAACCTTTCTCAACAAGTAGCGACGCGTCTGTAGCAAGTGTTTTTGGATTGCAGGAAACGTACACTACCCTTTCAACACTGCTGCTTGCAAGTTTTTTGCAAAGCTCTAGAGCGCCCGACCTGGGCGGGTCTATAAGGACTTTATTGAATACACCAAAATCAGGCAGTTGCCTTTGTTGCGCAAACAAGTCCACGATCTCAAATCGTACATTGGTGACATTATTGTGAAGCGCATTTTCTCTTGCTCGTTCGACGCTTGATGACAAGCCTTCGAGACCCAGAACCGTTTTTACAGAACGGGCGATTGCAAGGCTGAAATTGCCAATGCCACAAAAAGCATCCAAAACATGATCCGCTGCGCTGACCTGGAGCAATGCCAGGGCGAGCCTGACCATTTTCCTGTTGATCTCCAGGTTTACCTGTGTGAAGTCCATTGGGTGAAATGAGAACGTGAGATCATATTCTGGCAGGCGGTAATACAACCGCTCGTTCCCATTTTCAGGGAAAAGTTGATAGACAGAATCCGGGTTTCCAGGCTGCAGATAGACTTCAACCCCCCATTGTTGTCCAAAGACCCTGAACAAATCCAATTCACGCTCGATCAAGGGTTCAAGATGGCGGAATATCAATGCGGTATCAGGCTCCCCGATGGCAACCTCTATCTGGGGGATGGATCTGGGATTGCTCAGCTTTCCAATCAGGTCGGATAATGGCCCAATAAGCGTTGCTACCGGTTCCCGGAGAACATGGCAGGTATCTATATCAGCTATGTAGGGTTTCATCTTTTCCCGAAATCCCACAAGCACTCTACCTTTTTTATCTACGTACTTAACGCCGAGCCTTGCTTTGCTCCGATAGTTAAAAACACTTTCACTAAGGGGGATTAGCCACTCATCAGGCATACTAAACGCAAACTCGCGACGAAGTTGATCTTGTTTGAAGTTCAATTGGGATTCGGTGGACATGTGTTGCAGACTGCAACCTCCACAATAACCGGCTGCGCTGCATCGTGGTTCAACCCGGTTCCCGGCAGGGAGGTCAACTACATCGGCACGGCTGAACAGTCTCTTCCTGCGTCGGGTAATCGGATGTGATATGACGGTTTCACCGGGCAACGAGCCAAATACACCATGTTTACCATCAGCCGACAAACCATATCCATCGTCATGCAGCGATACGATATCAATCTTTACTGCTTCCTTCTTTTTCAATACCGGGGAGCCTCTGATCAATTATTCAATGTCTCTGCGCGATCTGAAGCGTACTACCGCAAGACGCAATCCGCAGCTAATGGCCTAGTCCGGCGTAAACACACCAGTAGAAAGATATCGATCTCCGCGATCACATATAATAGCCACGATTGTAGCGTTTTCAACCTCATCACTAACCGTCAGTGCGGCCGCTACTGCACCACCTGACGAAACACCTGCAAATATGCCCTCCTCTCTGGCAAGACGGCGCATAGTATCCTCAGCAACCGATTGTTCGATATCTATCACACGATCCACCTGTGTAATATCGAATATTTTTGGTAGATAAGCTTCGGGCCAACGACGAATCCCAGGAATTGCCGACCCTTCCACAGGTTGAAGACCGATGATTTCAATCTCCGGTTTTACCTCCCTGAAATATCGCGAAGCGCCCATGATGGTTCCGGTCGTCCCCATGGAACTTACAAAATGAGTGATTGCGCCACCGGTCTGTTCGAATATTTCAGGCGCGGTTCCAAGGTAGTGCGATTCCGGATTGTCAGGATTGGCAAACTGATCCAGAACCTTACCTTTACCTTCCCGCTGCATTTCCTCAGCAAGATCCCGGGCACCTTCCATTCCCTCTTCCTTGGTTACCATAATCAATTCGGCTCCGTAGGCAGTCATGGCGTTCTTTCTCTCATCACTCATATGCGATGGCATAATAAGCAGCATCCTGTATCCCTTAATCGCCGCGGCCATCGCCAACGCAATACCGGTGTTGCCACTGGTGGCCTCAATAAGTGTATCTCCTGGGTTAATGTCTCCCCTTTTTTCTGCGCCAACTATCATGCTCAGGGCGGGCCGATCTTTCACTGACCCGGCTGGATTGTCACCTTCAAGTTTGACCAGCACAATGTTGCTGGTTTCTCCCGGAAGTCTCTGCAACCGCACCATAGGGGTATTGCCTATACAGTTTTCAATTGTCGGGTACTGATTATCCATAAATAGCACTCACACAGCCGCATTTAGAGACCGAGTAAAGGTCAATAATAGGAGATCAGGCGGAATTCATATAATATCTGGATCATATATATAAATTCCGTTCTTATATAAAAGAGCTGTCATAAAGTAATATAAAAAGAGCTGCCATAAAAAGCGACATGAAACCCAGTTACGACATTTTAGCGGTGGATGACAACGCCGCTAATCTACACCTACTCGAATTACAGTTAACAGAGCTTGGCCA